>JABFXD010000913.1 GCA_013361925.1 Streptomyces sp.
TCCGTGAAGATGGAGAGGAGCTTCTTGTCCTCCGGGACGTCCACGCGCAGCCGTTCCACCGTCGGCGGGAGCACCGCGTCGACGTCCATGACGGCGATCTCCTCGGCGATGTCCTTGTAGATCGCGCGGGTCACCGCGCCGTCCTTCAGGGCCAGGATCACGTTCTCGCCGTGCGGCATGTAGACCAGGTCGTAGGCGTAGAAGCTGTGCAGGAGCGGGGTGAAGTACGCCGTCAGATAGCGGCGCAGCCACTCCACCGGGGTCAGGCCCGACTGCTCGATCAGGGCCCCGGCGAAGGACCGGCCCTCGTGGTCGACGTGGACCAGGGAGGCCATCGTCGCCAACGTCTCGCCGTCCTGGAGGGAGTTGACCGGGCTCTCGCGCCACAGTGCCGCCAGCATCTTGCGGTACGGCGAGTAGCGGTCCGTCGCCGCCTCGTACTCCAGGTGGCGGTAGCCGACGGCCGCGCGCTCGCGGATGATCGACAGGCCGGTCGACTTCAACACCGGGTCGTTGTCGATGAGTTGGGCGAGCCAGTCGTTGATGGCAGGGGTGGCCTCCATGTACGCCGCCGAAAGGCCGCGCATGAAGCCCATGTTGATGACGGACAGGGCCGTCTTCACATAGTGCTTTTGGGGGTTCGACCGGTTGAAGAAGGTCCGGATGGACTGCTGGGCCAGGTACTCGTCGTCGCCCTCACCGAGGCAGACGAGGTGGCGGCGGGCGACCTCGGCGGCGAAGGTGACGGAGAGCTTGTTCCACCACTGCCAGGGGTGGACCGGGATGAGGAGGTAGTCGGCCGGGTCGAGCCGCTGGGCGCGCAGGGTGTCGTGGAAGCGCTCGACCGTCTCCTCACCCAACTCGTCGCGCACGAAGGTCTCGTACTCGATGCCGACACCCGCCGTGAACGCGGCCCGGTCGCGGTGCGCGGCCAGCCAGACCAGACGGACCGGGTTCGCCGTCTCGGGGGCGTACGAGAGGTACTCGTGGATGCCGAAGCCGAGCCGGCCGTTGTTGGCGACGAAGCAGGGGTGGCCCTCGGTCATGCCGGTCTCGATGGCCTGGAAGCCACTGCCGACCAGCTCCGCGACCGGGATCTGCGGCTTGGTGAGCTTGTAGCAGGTGCCGGAGAGGGTGGAGGAGATCTCCTCCAGGTAGACCGGCAGGATCTCGTCGCTCAGGCCCAGCGCCGTCTTCAGCTCGATGAAGAAGTCCAGCGCGGCGAGGGGGAGGTCGACGCCGTCTCGCCGACGGGAGAGGGAGTCGGCGTCGACCTGCCAGTGGTCGAGGGCGCGGCGGGTGGCGGTGAACCCGTAGCGGGTCAGACCGTCGTCGCTGCGGACCTCGAAGCGGCCGTCGGCGGTGGCCTCCGGCGTGATGAGCCGCTCGTGCGCGAACTCGGCGAGAGCCTTGCGGATGAGGAGGCGGTTGGCCTTCTCCCAGCGCTCGGGGGAGAGATGGGCGACGGAGTCGGCGAGGCTCATGCGGGCACCTCCGTCGCGGCGCGGAACTGCTCCCGCGTGCAGAAGCTGAGCAGCGCCCTTTTCTCCGGCTTCTCGATCTCCCGCTCGGGCACGAATCCGACGGCCTCGTTGAGGGCGTGGACGGCCTTGTTGGAGACGTCCGGCTCGACGACGACCCGCTCGACGGCCGGGTCCTCGAAGAGGTGGGCCATGACGGCGGTGATGACGGACCGGGTGAAGCCGTGGACGGGGGTGTCGGTCGCCGGGGTGAGGAAGTGCATGCCGACGTCACCCGGCAACGGCTCGTACAGGCCGACCAGTTCACGGTGGGCGGGGTCGTACTTCTCCATCAGGAAGACGGGGACGCCGTACTCGTCGAGACCGAGCAGCGCGTGGTGGTGCTCGTCGGCGGCTATGTCCATGTACGCCCGCTCGACGTCCTCCAGTTTCGCGTCCTGCATCATCCAGAACGCGGCCTTGGGGTGGGTGACCCAGCCGTGCAGCAGCTCGGCGTCCTTGAGCGGGTCGAGGGGGCGGAAGGTGAAGGTGTGGGGGGTGGTCATACGGAGAACTCCTGGAACGCGATCGTCTTCTCGACCGGGTAGTACTCGGTGCCGAGCAGCTCACGGATGATGTAGCTGTTGCGGTACGCACCCATGCCCAGGTCGGGCGAGGTGATGCTGTGGGTGTGCACACCGGCGTTCTGGAGGAAGACGCCGCGGCCGGTGGTGTCGATCGAGTAGTTGCGGGCGACGTCGAAGTTGCCCTGCGAGTCGTAGCGCAGCCGGTCCTTGACGGGGGTCAGGAACTCGGGCTCGGCGTACTTGTATCCGGTGGCGAGGACCAGGCCCTGCGTCTGGAGGTCGTAGTCCTTCTCCTGCTCCTCCTGGCGGAAGGAGAGGGTGTACGTGCCGTTCTCGTAAGTCGCCGAGTTCAGCGCGGAGTTGGTGAGCAGCCGGGTGGGGACGGGCCCGGCGAGGTTCTTCTGGTAGAGCAGGTCGAAGATCTCGTTGATGAGATCGCCGTCGATGCCCTTGAACAGGCCCTTCTGCTGGGCGGTGAGCCGGTAGCGGGTGGCCTCGGGCAGCTCGCGGTAGTAGTCGATGTACTCCGGGGAGGTCATCTCCAGCGTGAGCTTGGTGTATTCGAGGGGGAAGAAGCGGGGCGAGCGGGTCACCCAGTTCAGCCGGTAGCCGTACACGTCGATCTCGGCGAGGAGGTCGTAGTAGATCTCGGCGGCGGACTGCCCGGAGCCGATGATCGTGATCGAGTCCTTCTTCTGAAGCTCCGCCTTGTTCTGCACATAGCGGGAGTTGTGGAAGAAGTCCCCGCCGAGGCCATGTACGGCCTCCGGGTAGTGGGGGGAGGTGCCGGTGCCGAGGACGAGGTGGCGGGCGCGGTAGACGTCGCCGGACGTGGTCGTCACGACGTACACGTCAGCCACGTACTGGATGTCCGCGACCGTCGTGCCGAAGCGGACGCTGCTCAGCTTGTTCGCGGCCCAGCGGCAGTAGTCGTCGTACTCGACGCGCAGCGGGTAGAAGTTCTCCCGGATGTAGAACGAGTACAGCCGGCCCTTCTCCTTCAGGTAGTTCAGGAAGGAGTACGGCGAGGTCGGGTCGGCCAGTGTGACCAGGTCCGACATGAACGGCGTCTGGAGATGGGCGCCTTCGAGGAACATGCCCGCGTGCCACGCGAAGTCGGGCTTCGACTCCAGGAAGACACCGTCGAGTTCGTCGATGGGCTCGGTGAGGCAGGCGAGGCCGAGGTTGAACGGGCCGAGCCCGATCCCTACGAAATCGTAGGTTTTGGTCGGGGTTTCAGGACGCGCGGTCAAGGGACTCTCCCAGGTACTGCTCGGCGTGGCCGGCGATCAGGTCGAGGACGGCGGCGATGTCTTCGGTCGTCGTCTCGGGGTTGAGCAGGGTGAACTTCAGGTAGTGGCGGCCCTGGACCTTGGTGCCCGCGACCACCGCGTCGCCGGAGGCGAACAGGGCCTTGCGGGCGTAGAGGTTGGCGCGGTCGATCTCGGCGGGATCGGTCACGGCGGCCGGGATGTAGCGGAAGACGAGGGTGGAGAGCGTCGGCTCGACGACGACGTCGTAGCGCGGGTCGGCGGCGAGGATCTTCCAGCCCTCGACGGCCAGGTCGCAGACCTCGTCGAAGAGCTGTCCGATGCCGTCGGCGCCCATCGTCCGCAGCGTCACCCACAGCTTGAGGGCGTCGAACCGGCGGGTGGTCTGGAGGGACTTGTCCACCTGGTTGGGGATGCGCTCCTGCACCATGCGCTTCGGGTTGAGGTACTCGGCGTGGTAGGTCGCGTGGCGGAGCGTGGCCGCGTCGCGGACCAGTACGGCGGACGAACTCACCGGCTGGAAGAAGGACTTGTGGTAGTCGACGGTGACCGAGTCGGCGCGCTCGATGCCGTCGATGCGGCCGCGGTACTTCACCGACGCGAGCAGTCCGCAGCCGTAGGCGGCGTCCACATGCATCCAGGTGCCGTACTGCGCGCACAGCTCGGCGATCTCGGGCAGCGGGTCGATGGAGCCGAAGTCGGTGGTGCCGGCGGTGGCGACGACGGCCATGGGGACGAGACCGGCGGCCTTGCAGCGCTCCAGCTCATGGGCGAGCGCGACGGTCTGCATCCGCTTGTCGTGGTCGACGGGGACGGTGACCACGGAGTCGGGGGAGAGGCCGAGGAGTTTGGCGGACTTCTTGACGCTGAAGTGGCTGACCTCGGAGGCGAAGATACGCAGTTTGGCGGTGCTGTCCGTCTTCGCCTCCTCACGGGCGAGGAGCAGCGCCTGGAGGTTGGACTGGGTGCCGCCGGAGGTGAACACCCCGTCTGCGGCCGGGCCGAGGCCGATCCGGGCCGTCGTCCAGTCGATGAGCTTGCGCTCGATGAGGGTGCCGCCGGCCGACTGGTCCCAGGTGTCCAGGGAGGAGTTGACCGCGGAGAGGATCGCCTCGCCGACGACGGCCGGGATGACGACCGGGCAGTTGAGGTGGGCGAGATAGCGGGGGTGGTGGAAGTAGACCGCGTCGCGGAGGTAGACGTCCTCCAGCTCGTCGAGCACCGCGCCGGTGTCGAGCAGCGGCTTGTCGAGGTCGATCGCGTCGATGGCCGGGGCGAGGGCGTCGACGGTGACACCGGTGAACGGACGGTCGGTGGCGGCGAGTTTGGCTGCCACCCGCTCGATACCTTCGGTCACGGAGCGGCGGTACTGCTCCGCGGTCGTGTCATTGAGCAGGTGCGAGCGCATGGTGGGGGTCCTCCGGTGGGGAGCAGTCCGTGCGGGTCGGACGGGGGTGGGGACGCGATC
>JABFXD010000574.1 GCA_013361925.1 Streptomyces sp.
GAGACGCCGGCCGAGCCGGTCGCCGAGAGCGCCGCACCGGCCCGCCCGCGGCGCCGCGCCGTGCGCAAGGCCACCGCGCCGACCGCGTCCGAGGAAGCGGCCGTCGTGGTCGTGCCGACGGCGACGGAGACCGTGGCCGCGGAAGAGGCCGAGGCCCCCGCCAAGAAGACGGCCCGTAAGACGGCCAAGAAGGCGACGGCGAAGAAGGCCGCCACCAAGAAGACGGTGGCCAAGAAGACGGCGGCCAAGAAGACCGCCGCGAAGAAGACGACCGCCAAGAAGGCGGCGTCGAAGAAGACGGCGGCGGCCGAACAGCAGTCCGCCCCGTCCGTCTCCACGGCGGCGGACGAGGGCTGACGCCCCGCCACCCGCGTGCGTATGAAGCCGCCCCCCGGTCTTTCGACCGGGGGGCGGCTCATGTTTTTCCCTCCAAATGGGCAACCCCTATGGAGTGCGAGCCGTCCTACAAGTGGCATGGTTACGATGTAAACCGAGATCGACGACAAATCCTGACAGTTGGGGTTTCATCCCCTCTCGGCACAGTCATTGGGGCTCAATACGTGAAGGCACTCGTGCTCTCCGGGGGAGCGGGCACTCGCCTCCGCCCGATCACCCACACCTCGGCCAAACAGCTCGTGCCGGTCGCCAACAAGCCCGTGCTCTTCTACGGCCTGGAAGCGATCGCCGACGCCGGGATCACCGAAGTCGGCATCGTGGTCGGCGACACCGCGGACGAGATCCGCGAAGCGGTCGGCGACGGCTCGCAGTTCGGCATCGAGGTCACCTACATCCCGCAGGACGCGCCGCTGGGGCTGGCCCACGCGGTGCTGATCGCACGGGAGTTCCTCGGTGACGACGACTTCGTCATGTATCTCGGCGACAACTTCATCGTCGGCGGCATCACCGGTCTGGTGGAGGAGTTCCGGGCCGAGCGGCCCGAGGCGCAGATCCTGCTGACCCAGGTGCCCAACCCGACCTCCTTCGGTGTCGCCGAACTCGACGCCGAGGGGCGCGTGGTGGGCCTGGAGGAGAAGCCGAAGCAGCCCAAGAGCGACCTCGCGCTCGTCGGCGTCTACCTCTTCACCCCGGCGATACACGAGGCCGTGCGCTCCATCGAGCCTTCCTGGCGCGGCGAGTTGGAGATCACGCACGCCATCCAGTGGCTGATCGACGAGAAGCGTGACGTCCGCTCCACCACGATCTCCGGCTACTGGAAGGACACCGGCAACGTCGCCGACATGCTGGAGGTCAACCGCTCGGTCCTGGAGACCGTCCCCGCGGTGAACGAGGGCACGGTCGACGCGGACAGCGAGATCATCGGCCGGGTCCGCATCGAGGCGGGCGCCCGGATCAGCGGCAGCCGGATCGTCGGGCCCGCGATCATCGGGGCCGGGTCGGTGGTCAACGACGCCTACATCGGCCCGTTCACCTCGGTCTCCGAGGACTGCCGTATCGAGGACAGCGAAATCGAGTACTCCATCGTGCTGCGCGGCTCGTCCGTGACCGGTGTGCGCCGGGTGGAGGCCTCGCTCATCGGACGTGACGTCGAGGTCACGCCCGCCCCCCGTAACCCGTCGGCCCACCGGCTCGTGCTCGGTGATCACAGCAAGGTGCAGATCTCCTCATGACAACCACCAGAATCCTGGTGACCGGCGGCGCCGGTTTCATCGGCTCGCACTACGTCCGTACCGTGCTCGGCCCCGAGGGCCCCGGTGACGTCGAGATCACCGTCCTCGACAAGCTGACGTACGCGGGCAACCCGGCCAACCTCGACGAGGTCCGCGCGCACCCCGGGTTCTCGTTCGTGCAGGGGGACATCTGCGACCCCGAGCTGGTCGGCAAGCTGATGGCCGAGCACGACCAGGTGGTGCACTTCGCCGCCGAGTCGCACGTCGACCGGTCCATCGACGGCGGCGCCGAGTTCGTCCGCACCAACGTCGTCGGCACGCACACGCTCATCGACGCCGCCCACCGCGCGGGGATCAAGACCTTCGTGCACATCTCCACCGACGAGGTCTACGGCTCCATCGACGAGGGCTCCTGGCCGGAGACGCACCCGCTCCAGCCCAACTCGCCGTATTCCTCCGCGAAGGCCTCCAGCGACCTGATCGCGCTGTCGTACCACCGCACCCACGGCCTGGACGTGCGCGTCACCCGCTGCTCCAACAACTACGGGCACCACCACTTCCCCGAGAAGGTCATCCCGCTCTTCGTGACCAACCTCCTCGACGGCAGGAAGGTCCCGCTCTACGGCGACGGCGGCAACGTCCGCGACTGGCTGCACATCGACGACCACGTCCAGGGCATCGAGCTGGTGCGCACCAAGGGCCGGGCCGGCGAGGTCTACAACATCGGCGGCGGCACCGAGCTCTCCAACAAGGAGCTCACCGGGCTGCTCCTGGAGGCCTGCGGCGCCGACTGGGACACCAGCGTCGAGTACGTCGAGGACCGCAAGGGCCACGACCGCCGCTACTCCGTCGACTGCACGAAGATCCGTGAGGAGCTCGGCTACGAGCCCCGCAAGAGCTTCCGGCAGGGCCTCGCGGAGACCGTGCAGTGGTACAGAGACAACCGCGCCTGGTGGGAGCCGCTGAAGGAGCGGGCCGCGCTGTGAGCGACAACCGCATCTGGCTGGTCACCGGCGCCGGCGGCATGCTCGGCCAGGACGTCCTGGCCCGGCTCGCCGAGGCGGGGGAGCGGACCGTCGCCCTCGACCGCGCCGCCCTCGACCTCACCGACGCCGACGCCGTGCGCGGCGCCCTGAACACCCACCTGCCCGCCGTCGTCGTCAACTGCGCGGCCTGGACCGCCGTGGACGACGCCGAGAGCCAGGAGAAGGACGCCCTGCGGATCAACGGCGACGGCCCCGCCCATCTCGCCGCCGCCTGCGCCGCCACCGGCGCCGTCCTCCTGCACGTCTCCACGGACTACGTCTTCCCGGGCGACGCGACGACCCCGTACGCCGAGGACGCCCCCACCGGCCCGCGCAGCGCCTACGGCCGCACCAAGCTCGCCGGGGAGCGGGCCGTGCTCGGCATCGAGCGCGGATACGTGGTGCGCACCGCCTGGCTGTACGGCACGGGCGGCCCCAACTTCGTCCGTACGATGATCAAACTGGAGGGCGTCAAGGACACCCTGGACGTCGTCGACGACCAGCGCGGCCAGCCCACCTGGAGCGCCGACCTCGCCGGGCTGCTGTACGACCTGGGCCGCGGCGCCCTGGCCGGGACCGCCCCGGCCGGCGTCTACCACGGCACCAGCTCCGGCGAGACGACCTGGTACGGCCTCACCCGGGAGATCTTCCGGCTGCTCGGCGCCGACCCCGACCGGGTCCGCCCCACCACCAGCGAGGCCTTCGTCCGCCCCGCGCCCCGCCCGGCCTACAGCGTCCTCGGCCACGACCGCTTCGCGGCGGCCGGCCTCACGCCCCTGCGTGACTGGCGTACGGCGCTGACCGAGGCCTTCCCGGAGATCCACCGGGTCCAGACGAAGGAGAACCCCGCGTGACCGTCAAGGTCAGCGTCGTCATCGCGGTGCACAACCCCGGCAAGTACTTCGACGACTGCCTCGGCGGACTGCTTCGGCAGAGCCTGCCCCCGGAGGAGTTCGAGGTCTTCTTCGTCGACGACGGCTCCACCGACGAGACCCCGGCCCGCCTGGACCGGCTGGCCGCCGAGCATCCGCACTTCCACGTCGTCCACCAGGAGTCCTCCGGCTGGTCGGGCAAGCCCCGCAACACCGGCATCGACGCGGCGCGCGGCGAGTACGTCATGTTCGTCGACCACGACGACTGGCTCGGCGACGAGGCGCTGGAGCGGATGTACGCGTACGGCACGGCGAACGACGCCGATGTCGTCGTCGGCAAGATGGCGGGCATCGGACGCCCGGTGCCCCAGGAGCTGTTCCGGGTCAACCGGCCGCGGGCCACGGTCCAGAACGCGCCGCTGATCGACAGCCTCACCCCGCACAAGATGTTCCGGCGCGAGTTCCTGGCCGAGCACGGCATCCGCTTCAAGGAGGGGCGCCGGCGGCTGGAGGACCATGTCTTCGTCGTCGAGGCCTATCTGCGGGCCAAGAGCGTCGCCGTCCTCGGCGACTACCTCTGCTACTACCACATCGCCCGCGACGACGGCTCCAACGCCGGCTTCCAGCGCTTCGACCCGGCCGGCTACTTCGGCAACCTCCGTGAGGCCCTCGACGTCGTCGAGGAGCTGACCGAGCCCGGCCCCCTGCGCGACCGGCTGTTCAGCCGCTGGCTGCGCAACGAGATGGTCGAGCGGCTGCGCGGCAAGCGGTTCCTGAAGCTCCCCGAGGACTACGCCGAGCAGCTCTACCGCGAGATCCGCGGCGTCGTCAACGAACGCTTCGGACCCGGTGTCCTCACCCATGTCGCCCCGATGCAGCGGGTCGTCGCGGGCCTCGTCGCCGCCGACCTCTACGACGACGTCCGCGAGCTCGCCCACTGGGAGGCCGCGATCCGGCCCACCGGCGAGCTGACCTCCCTGACCTGGGAGAACGGCCGGCTGAACATCGGTTTCGGGGCGGAGTACGAGTCCGGCGGCAGCCCCCTGGTCTTCCGCCGCGGCGACGACGGGCATGACGTGCTCGACCTGCCGCTCACCGAGAAGGCGCGCGAGGCGCTGGCCGGGCAGGGCATCACGCTGGACGCGCGGACCGGCGACAGCGACGTGGACCTGGTGGTCCGGAACCGGGACGACGCCACCCAGTTCTATCTGCCGCTGAAGAGCGAGCGGCACGAGGTCGATGTCGAGGACGCCGA
>JABFXD010000315.1 GCA_013361925.1 Streptomyces sp.
CCGGGATCGAGGAGGCGTTCATCGAGTCGTACCGGGACGGCTCCTTCCAGTACGTGCTGATCGCGGCCGACCGCGTCTGACCAGCGGTCCGTCCGGTCAGGAGAGAAGCGTGGCGGTCCGGTGAGGGCCGCCACGTCCGGCCGCAGCGACACAATCGAGGAGTGCCATGGCCGTCAGAGAGCTCTCCGGAAGCGTCGGGGAAGGCGGGGTGAACGCGGGCGACGACGTGTTCACCGTCCAGGTGCTCCTCAACCAGGTCGGCCCGGGAGCGGGCGGACCGAACCCACCGCTCGAGGTGGACGGCCTCGTGGGCCCCAAGACCAACGGGGCGATCCGCGGCTTCCAGCAGACCCGGCTCGGCTTCCAGGACGGGCTGGTCGAACCCGGCCGGGTCACCTTCACGACCCTCAAGGGCTTCTTCACCTCGCCGGCCGAGTTCCCGGACGAGGCCGTCGCGGGCCCCGGCGCCGTCCGACCCCATCGGCTCGTCTACCGGGACGTGCGGCTGCTCGGCAACCGCCCGGCGGGCGACACCGTGATCGAGGTCAACTTCGACACGCCCCTCCAGTGGTTCCTGGACAGCGCCAAGGACACGGCCGCGCACACCGCGGACCCGGTCCGGCTCAAGATCATGGCCCATGGGGCCCCCGCGTTCGTCCAGTTCTGCCGAGAGAACCTGGCCATCGCCAACCTTCCCACCCTGGGCGTACTGAGGGATTCCTTCCGTGCCGGCGTCGACCTCTTCTCCTGCTCCGCGGCGTTCATCGCCCCCGGCGGCGGGGACGGCAACGTGTTCTGCTCCCGCATGGCCCAGCTCCTCAACACGTCCGTCCGCGCCTCGACCGCGACCCAGTTCTACACGCCGGGATCGGCCGGCTCCGGGCTGGACTTCGGCCAGTGGGAGGGCACGGTGCTGACATACGGTCCACGCGGCGACGTCATCAACGTCGAACACGCACCACGTTTCTGACGGCTCGTCGGACGTCTCATTCGTGCGGCGGAAGCTCGTCCAGCGGCGTGACCCTGCGCCCGCCGCGTACCGCCGGCCGTCCCTGGATCAGCCGGTCGATCAGGCGCTCGTAGTGCAGGTCCGTGTCACCGGGCGCCAGCAGGTCGGAGAGGCCGAGGGACGACACGGGGTCGTCGACGGCCAGGCCGCAGTCGTCGAGGTCGACGTACTCCGGCACCAGGGCCCGTCCCCGCAGGCGTCCGCCGACCGTGGGCAGGAGCTCGTCCCACATGATCGCCAGGCGCGCACGCAGGTCACCGCGGATCTCGACGTGTTGCTCGGTGGAGTTGCCGAGGAAGATCTCGGTCTCCAAGTCGCCGTTGAGTATGTTCCCGTCGACCCGGAGGCCGCCGTCACAGCGAACCGGGCAACGCGGCCGGCCCCGGGTGCAGGATGTACTCCTCCTCGTCGAGGTTCTCGTACGCCGCCCGCGGGAAGCCGCGTCGCTCGAACGGTGTCAGTCCTCGTCGTCGGCTTTCAGTCGCCGGCGTGGTGCCTCACTACCAGGTCCCGGTACCACAGCGCGCTGTCCTTGAGCGTGCGGCGCTGGGTCTCGTAGTCGACGTGGACGATGCCGAAGCGCTTGGAGTAGCCGTAGCCCCACTCGAAGTTGTCCATCAGCGACCACACGAAGTACCCCCGCAGGTCCACTCCGGCGGCGAGGGCCCGCCCGGCCGCGGTCAGGTGGCGCCGGATGTAGTCGACGCGCTCGGGATCGTGCACGGCGTGGGTGCCGTCGGCGCCGACCGTGACCTGGTCCTCGAAGGCCGCTCCGTTCTCGGTGATGACCAAGGGCTGGCCGGGGAACCTGGTGTGCAGGTCCAGGAGGAGTTCCTCCAGGCCGTCGGGGTCGATGTTCCAGCCCATGGCGGTGTGCGGGCCGTCCGTGGCGTGGAACTCGACCTGGGGCGAGCCGGGCCAGGGTGAGCCGCCCATGTCCTTGTGGCCGTCGTTGTTCTGACGGGGCGTCCCGCCGTCCCAGAGGCCGACCGTGGTGGTGGCGTAGTAGTTGACGCCGAGCAGGTCCAGGGGCTGGTGGATCCGGGCCAGGTCGCCCTCCTCGACGAAGGACCAGTCGGTGACGGCGGCGGTGTCCTCGATGAGGTCCTTCGGGTAGTGGCCGCGCAGCAGGGGCTCGGTGAAGGCGCGGTTGGCCAGCGCGTCGATACGGCGTACGGCCTCGGCGGCGCCCTCGCCCTTGCCCCGCAGGACATGGAAGTTGAGGGTGATCGAGTACTGCGGATCGTTGGTGGTGACCGCCCTGAGCTGCTCGACGGCAAGACCGTGAGCGAGGTTGAGGTGGTGGACCGCGGTCAGTGCCGCGGCGCCGTCGGTGCGGCCGGGCGCGTGGGCGCCGGAGCCGTAGCCGAGGTAGGCGGAGCACCAGGGTTCGTTGAGGGTCGTCCAGATCGCGACCCGATCGCCGAGAGTCTCGCCGACGATGCGGGCGTAGTCGGCGAAGGCGAACGCGGTCGCTCGGTTCGTCCAGCCGCCCTCGTCCTCCAGGGCCTGGGGCAGGTCCCAGTGGTAGAGGGTCGCGACCGGGGTGATGCCCCGGGCGAGCAGGCCGTCGACCAGACGGCTGTAGAAGTCCAGGCCCTTGGGGTTGGCGGGGCCTCGGCCGGTGGGCTGGATGCGGGGCCAGGAGAGGGAGAACCGGTAGGCCCGCAGGCCCAGGGAGGCCATGAGGTCGAGGTCGGCGTCGAGGCGGTGATAGTGGTCGGCGGCGATGTCGCCGGTGTCGCCGTTCCACGTCTTGCCCGGGGTGTGGGAGAAGGTGTCCCAGATCGACGGGCCGCGCCCGTCCTCGTCGGCGGCGCCCTCTATCTGGTAGGCGGCGGTCGCGGAGCCGAGGAGGAAGTGCGCGGGGAAGGACAGGGGCTGGGCTGTCGGCATGCGGGTTTCTCTCTGCTGGGTATCGGCCGGGAAGCATACCGATGTTAACGTTAACAAGGCGTCCGGGCCTATGCCCTGGACGCATCCCGCTCCCACCCCGCCTGCCCCGGAGTGCGCCCGTGCCGACCTTCGCCAACCCTGTTCTCGCCGGCAGCCACCCGGACCCGTCGGTCTGCCGGGTCGGGGCGGATTACTACCTCGTCACGTCGTCGTTCGCGTACTTCCCCGGCCTGCCCGTCCTGCACAGCCGGGACCTGGTGAACTGGCGGCCGCTCGGACATGTCGTGGACCGCCCGACGCAGGTGTCGCTGACCGGCCTCGACGTCTCCGACGGCCTGTGGGCCGCGACGATCCGCCACCACGACGGGGTGTTCTACGTGGTCGTGGCCCTGGCGAGAGGCCGCCAGGGCAGCACCACCTACCTCTTCACCTCCTCCGACCCCGCCGGCCCCTGGTCCGACCCGGTCGTCCTGGACGCGGAGGGGATCGACCCGTCGCTCTTCTTCGACGACGACGGCCGCTGCTGGTTCACCGCCTGCCGCGACGCCGCCGAACCGGCGGTGACCGGCCCCGGCGAGCTGTATATGCGCGAACTCGACCTGGACACCCTGGCGTTGACCGGACCGGCCCATGCGCTGTGGTACGGCGCGATGCGCGGCGCCTGGGTGGAGGCGCCGCACGTGTACAAGCGGGACGGCGTGTACTGGCTGATCGGTGCGGAGGGCGGCACCGAGCACCACCACGCCGTGACCGCCGCCCGCGCCGACACCGTCACCGGCCCCTATGCGACCGACCCGAGGAGCCCGCTGCTCACCCACCGCCACCGCGGCGCGGCGGAGCCGATCCACAACGTCGGCCATGTCGACCTCGTCGACACACCCGCCGGGGAGACCTGGGCCGTGGCGCTGGCGGTACGGCCGATCGAGGGCACGCACACCCTCGGCCGGGAGGTGTTCCTCGTCCCGGTCGAATGGACGCCCCGGGGGCCGGTGTTCGCGCCGGACGCCGGACGCGTGCGGCTGTCGGAGCGCCTCCCCGCGGGCACCGACGCGGGCCCACGGCCGGACGCACCGGTGCGGTACACCTTCGACGGCCCGACGCTCGGCCCGGACTGGACCAGCCTGCGCGGACCCGTCGACGACCGTGTCTCAGCGCGTCCCGGACAGGGCGGCCTGGCCCTTCGCCTCTCCCCCGAGCCCCTCACTTCGACCGGCACCCCCGCGTTCGTCGCGCGCCGCCAGCAGCATGTGCGCCTGCGCGCCGCCACCCGGATCCGCTGCGCCGCCGCCACGCCCGCGCGGGCAGCGGGGCTGGTCGTCTTCCAGCACCAGCGGCAGCACGCCACGCTCGCCCTCACGGCCGACGCCTCGGGAACACCGCAGGTCGTGCTCACCGCCGTCGAGGCGGGTGTCACCACCCGTCTCGCCGCGACATCCGTCTCGGACATCGAGGTCGTCCTCGCGGTCGACAGCGACGAGTCCGGTTACACCTTCCACGTCGAGGACGAGGGCACCTGGATCACCCTGGGCAGCATCGAACGCCCCTTCTTCAGCACGGAACGAGCGGGCGGGTTCGTCGGCGTCCACCTCGGCCTCCACGGCGTCGGTGACTCCGGCGAGGCGCTGGTGCGCTGGTTCACGTACACGCCCGGCGCGTCGGATCAGCCGTAGAAGTTCTTCAGCCGGCGCTGTCCGGACGGGCACGGCAGGGGCGGCGATGGTTTCGACGCGCCGGTGTGCTTCAGGAGTCCGTGCGCGGTACGGCGGTGCTGCGTCGGACGACCAGTCGCGGGGTGAGCCGACGACGCTGCGGCGGCTCGCCGCCCAGCATGTCCACCAGCAGTTCGATGGCGCTGCTGCCGAGGTGGGTGAAGT
>JABFXD010000431.1 GCA_013361925.1 Streptomyces sp.
GAAGACGTCACCGCCGTCGTCGCGGGAGAGAAAGCCGAAGCCCTTCTCGCTGTTGAACCACTTGACCTTGCCGGTAGGCACGTCTGTTCCTCGTCCTCGTACTCGTCGGAAAACTGCTTCTGAAACGGCTCTTGATAGCACTGGGGCGGGTCGTCGGGACCCGCCGGTACCAAGGCTAATGGTCTTCAGGCCGGTGACAAGACGTCGCCCGGTTGTTCCTTCGGGCAGGGAACTACCCTGGTCCGGTGCGTGACAAAACCCAAACGAATTCCGCCGTGCCCGGTGACCGACTGATCCGTGCCGGAGCCGTCGTGTTCTTCATCGGTGCCGTGGCCACTCTGGTCACCGTGGCCCCGTTCCTGCTCGGTACGACGCCCTTTCCGACGTACATGTTCGGACTGAGCATGCTGATGGGCGTCGGATTCCTGGTGGCCGGGGCCGGCGTGCTCCGCTCGGTCGCCGCGGGACGGCGTCAGGCGCGGGCCGGAAGGTAGCCGGCGAACCAGTCGGGGAACCGGGTGAGGTCGTCGAGCACGACGTCCGCGCCGGCCTCGGTCAGCTCCGCCGCGCTGCACGGGCCCGTCGGCACGGCCACCGACAGCGCCCCGGCGGTGCGGGCACCGCGCACATCACCGACGTGGTCGCCGACGTACACGCTCGCCCCGTGCTCGCGCAGGGCCACCGCCTTCTGCTCGGCCCACAGGTTGCCGATGACCGCGTCGGGCGCCATGCCCAGGTGCTCCATGTGCAGCTTGGCGTTGGGCTCCCACTTGGCGGTCACGACGACGGCCCGGCCGCCCGCCGCCCGCACGGCCGCTATCGCCTCCCGGGCACCCGGCATCGCGAGGGTGCCGGTGATGGCGTACGTCGGGTAGAGCTCGCGGTAGAGATCGGCGACGGCCGGGACCTGCTCCGCGGGGAACCAGTGGGCCATCTCCTGCGCCAGCGGCGGCCCGAGCCGGGTGACGGCGAGATCGGCGTCGATGTACGTCCCCGTCCGCTCGGCGAGCGCCACATAGCAGGCGCGGATGCCGGGGCGGGAGTCGATGAGGGTCATGTCGAGATCGAAGCCGACGGTCGGGGCGGAGATGGGTGCAGTGGCCATATGGGCCATTGTGCCCAGTCGGTACGGCGGACAGACAGCGGATAAGGACGGCCTACCGCTGCCGCTGCGACCGCCACACCAGGAACAGCGCCGACGCCACCGCCGCGCCCCGCACCACCCACGGCCAGGTGTCGGCGACCGCGGCGTTCATCTGGCCCTCGGCGACGGGCTCGCCCCAGCGGCCCTCGTGCCGGCCCCACAGCCACACGATCCCGGCGGTGAGCGCGAGGCCGGGCAGGTACATCACCGCCCACTTCGTCTCGGCGTCGGTCAGCCGCCGTGAGGCGTAGGCGATCAGCCAGCCGAGGAGGAGCACCACGAGGTTGCCGATCACCGCGCCCGCGACCAGGAGAGTGGCGGCGAGCAGGAGCAGGGGGTTGGTCCACCTGCCCTTGGGGCCCCGGAAGAGGGACGGGAGGCGTCGGCGTGGGGCCGCGGCCTCCTCGGCGGCCTCCTCCAGTTCCTCCTCCTCGGGCCGCCCGATCTTCTCGACCGGCGGCTTCGGGTCCCGCTTCGGCGGCGGAGGCTTGAGCAGCTCGGGGATCTCCACGCCGCCGACGAAGCCCGGGACGCTCTCCCCGGCGCCGAACGGGGTGTCGTCCAGCCGCCACCAGTCGGGCTGGAGCTCGCTGTCCCCGAGATCGGCCGCGGCGGCGAGATGCGGTGGGGCGGGGGCCTGGTCCGGCGTCTCGGAGGTCTCGGCGGGGCGGGGCTTGGGGATGATGCGGCGCAGACCCTTGGGGCGCGGCTCCGCCACCTCCCGGTCACGCTGCACGGGTACGGCGGTGGGTGTGGGCGCGGGCACCGACGCGCTCTGCGGGGCGCCGCCGGCCGCGGTGACGACGTCGTCGGGGCTGCCGAGGTGGTCGATGATGCGGCGCACGGCCGCGGGACTGTCCACGGGGGCCTTGGCGCGGCGCCGGTCGATCTCGTTGCGCAGCTCGGAGACGAGGCGCATGCGCGTGCCGGACGGCAACTGCCGCTGCTGCGCGACGTCGCCGACGCGGCTCAGATACTCGTAGACGACCTGATCGCTCTCGATACCCACGAAGTCCCTCCGGGGGGCGGCGGGTTGATGCCCCGTGGGTGACGGTATCGCGCGCGGGGCGGCCGACGTCGCCGCGTACGGTCGTGCCGCCGGGGCGGGTTGCGACCCGCTGGGCCGCGCCGCACCGTCGTACCCACCCGCTACCGTGGGTCGGATGAGCACCCCGGCCACCCCGCCCCGCTCCCTCGCCGAAGCCCTCCGGGCCAGGGACGACGCCTCCCTGGCCCTGCTGCTGCGGGCCCGCCCCGATCTCATCACCCCCGTCCCCACCGACCTCACCCAGCTCGCCACCCGCGCCGGGACGCGTGCCTCGGTCGTGCGCGCACTCGAACGCCTGGACCGGTTCGCGCTCCAGACGGCGGAGGCGCTCGCGGTGGCCCAGGACCCGGCGTCGTGGACGGAACTGCTCGGGCTGATGGCCGGGGACGCCGGGGACCCGGCCGTCGCCGCCGCGCTGCCCCGGGCGCTGGGCACGCTGCGTGAGCAGGCGCTGGTGTGGGGCGAGGACGAGCGGCTGCGGCTGGTGCGCACCGCGCGGGAACTGCTCGCGCCCTCGCCGCAGCATCCGTCGCCGACGGGGCTCGGGCCGACCGTGCAGGAGGCGTCGGCGGGGATGTCGCCGGGGCGGATCCAGGAGCTCGTGGCGGCGGCCGGGCTGCCGTCCACGCACGACTCCGTGTCGGCGGTGGCCGCGCTGGCCGGGCTGTTCACCGACCGCAAGCGGATGGCGAAGCTGCTCGGCGGGCTGCCGGAGGAGTCCCTCGACGTGCTGCGGCGGCTGGTGTGGGGGCCGCCGTACGGGCAGGTCACCGCGGATCCGGCGCCCCGGCTGCGGCGGCTTCTCGACCTCGGGCTGCTGCTGCCGACGTCGCCGGGGACGGTCGTCCTGCCGCGGGAGGTCGCGCTGCATCTGCGCGGCGGGCTCGCGCACCAGGTGACCGAGCCGGTGCCGCCGGTCGTGGAGGCGGTGGCGACCTACCGTCCACAGGTTGTGGACGCGACGGCGGCCGGACAGGCGTACACGGCGCTGGCGACCGTGGAGGAGCTGCTGAAGGACTGGGACGAGGGCGGTCCGACGGTGTTGCGGGCCGGCGGGCTGAGCGTGCGGGACCTGAAGCGGACCGCGGTCGCCCTCGACGTGCCCGAGCCCGTCGCCGCGTTCTGGGTCGAACTGGCCTACGCCGCCGGGCTGCTGGCCTCCGACGGGGAGGCCGACGAGCGGTACGCGGCGACCCCGGCGTACGACGAGTGGCTGGAGCGGCCCGCCGCCGAACGCTGGGCGCGGCTCGCGGAGGCATGGCTGGCCGCGACCCGCACACCCGGGCTGGTCGGCGGCCGGGACGCCAAGGAACGGGCCCTGTCGGCACTCGGTCCGGGCCTCGACCGCAGCGCCGCGTCGGAGGTACGCCACCGGGTGCTGACGCTGCTGGCGGGGCTCCCGGAGGGGGCGGCACCGGCGGCGGAGTCGGTGCTCGCGCGGCTGCGGTGGGAGCGGCCACAGCGCCGTGAGGACGACCTCCGCTCCCGACTCGCCCAGTGGACGCTCAGTGAGGCCGAGCTGCTCGGCGTCACCGGGCGGGGGGCGCTGTCGGCGCACGGGCGGGCCCTGCTGGGGGCCGCCGTCCCCGCCCGGGCCGCGGCGCAGGAGCCGACCGGCCCCGGCGACAAGCTCCCCGTGCACCATCACCCCCTGCCGGCACCCCACCCGGAACCCCTCTCCGCCGCCGAGCAGGCCGTCGCCGCCGCGGCCGCCGGGCGGCTGCTCGCGCCGCTGCTGCCCGAGCCCCTCGACCACGTGCTGCTCCAGGCCGACCTGACGGCGGTGGCGCCCGGGCCCCTGCGACGGCCGCTCGCGGACACGCTGGGGGTGCTGGCGGACGTGGAGTCGAAGGGTGGCGCGACCGTGTACCGGTTCACGCCCGGCTCGGTGCGGCGGGCGCTGGACGCCGGGCGGTCCGCCTCCGACCTGCACGCCTTCCTCACCGCGCACTCCCGTACGCCGGTGCCGCAGCCGCTGGCCTATCTGATCGACGACGTGGCCCGCAAGCACGGGCATCTACGGGTCGGCGCGGCCTCCGCGTACGTGCGGTGCGACGACGACGCCGTGCTCAACGAGATCCTCGCCGACAAGCGCGCCGCCGGGCTCGGGCTGCGCCGCCTGGCGCCCACCGTCCTCGCCGCGCAGACCGATCCGGCCGCCCTCCTGGACGGGCTGCGCTCGATGGGCTTCGCGCCCGCCGCCGAGTCCGCCGAGGGCGATGTCCTCATCGCCCGCGCGCACGCCCACCGCACCCCGCCGCGCACGGCACCCGAGCCGGTCCCGGACGGCCCGCCGGTGCCGGACGCCACGCTGCTGACGGCGGCGATCCGCGCGATCCGCGCCGGTGACCTCGCCTCCACGGCCCCCCGCAAGCAGACGCCCTCGGCGACCCCGGCCGGTGGACTCCCCCGCACCGGCTCCGCCGAGACCCTCGCCACCATGCAGGCCGCCGTCCTGACCGGCGAGGCCCTGTGGATCGGCTACGTCAACGCCGAGGGCGCCGCCAGCCAGCGCGTCATCGCCCCGGTCCGGGTCGAGGGCGGCTTCGTCACCGCGTACGACCACACGGCGGACGAGGTA
>JABFXD010000457.1 GCA_013361925.1 Streptomyces sp.
GCCGCAGGCCGCGTGCTCACCACCCACCACCTCACAGCCCGCTACGACACCTTCACCGCCCTCGACGGCATCGACCTCACCGTCCACCCCGGCCGCATCACCGCCGTCATCGGCCCCAACGGCGCCGGCAAGACCACCCTCTTCAACTGCCTCGCCGGCACCCACCACCCCACCCACGGCCAGGTCCGCTACGCCGACCGGGACATCACCCACCTCCCCGCCCACGCCCGCACCCGCCTCGGCATCGCCCGCACGTTCCAACAACTCGCCGTCTTCCCCTCCCTCACCGTCGCCGAGAACGTCCGCGTGGGCGCCGAACAGACCCACGTCCCCGACCCGGAAACCGCCACCCACCACGCCCTCAGACTGCTCGCCCTGGACGGCCCCCTCCGCTCCCTCCCCGCCGCAGGACTCCCCACCGGCACCCTCCGGCGCGTGGAACTCGCCCGTGCCCTCGTCGGCAACCCCCACGTCCTCCTCCTCGACGAGCCTGCCGCCGGCCTCGACACCGCCGAAGTGACCGCGCTGGCCCGCGTCCTGAAGGCCCTCGCCGCCGACGGCACCGCCCTGCTCGTCGTCGAGCACGACCTCGACCTGGTGGCCGACCTCGCCGACGTCGTCCACGTCATGGCCGCGGGCCGCATCATCGCCTCCGGCCCACCCGCGCACGTGCTCGACACCCTCGGCGCCCAGGAGACCCCGGCATGACGACCCTCGCCCTGCGCCACGCACGCGTGCGCTACGGCCCCCTGGAGGCCCTCCACGGCGTCACCCTCGCCGCCCCCGCCCCCGGCCTCACCGTCCTGCTGGGCCGCAACGGCTCCGGCCGTACGAGCGTCCTGCGCGCTCTGGCCGGAACGGTCCCGCTCTCGGGCGGCGCCGTCGTCTGGGACGGCTCCGACATCACCCGCGTCCCCGCCCACGAACGCGCCCGCCGCGGCCTCCACCTGGTCCCCGAGAGCCGCGCGGTGTTCGGCTCCCTCACCGTCCGCGAGAACCTCGAACTGGCCGCGCCCGCCACCACCCCGGCCCTCGACGCGTACCCCCGACTGGAGGCCCTGCTCCCCCGTCGGGCCGGCACCCTCTCCGGCGGCGAGCAGCGCATGCTCGCCCTCGCCCGCGCCCTGCTCACCCGCGCGCGCGTACTGCTCGTCGACGAGCCGACCCAGGGCATGTCCCCCACGGTCGCCGCCCGCACGTACGCCCTGCTGGCCGGGCTCGACGCCTGTGTGGTCGTAGCGGAACAACGCCTGCCACCGGCCCTGCGCGACCGGGCGACGGCCGCCTCCCCCGTCCTCGTGTACGAACTGCGCCGGGGCGAGGTCGTGTTCAGCGGAGAGGCGGCCGAGCGGACATAGGGCCGAGAGGCGCCCCGAACAGCACCGCGGCCCGGCCCGAACCCTTCGCGCCCTTGGCGCTCTTGGCGCTCTTGGCGCTCTTCGGAATGACCAGCAGCGTCCCCACGTTCAGCCGGTCCGGATAGCGCCCGACGATGGCCTTGTTGGCCTCGTACAGCGCCCGCCATCCGCCCTGGACGCCGTACTTGCGAGCGAGGCCCGAGAGGGTGTCGCCGGCCTTCACCGTGTGCATCCGGCCCTGGAGGCCGTACCGCCGGGAACAGACCGGCCAGGCCTCCCAGCCCTGCACGGCCAGCACCTCCTGGGCGACGGCGATCTGCTGCGCCCGGGTGGCGAGGTCCGCGCGCGGGGCGTACTTCAGCCCGCCGAACTCCTCCCAGGTGGGCTGCCAGAACTGGAGCCCGCCGTAGAAGCCGTTGCCGGTGTTCGCGGTCCAGCGTCCGCTGCTCTCGCACTCCGCGACACAGCTCCACGGCCAGCCGTCGCGGGCACAGGCGTACGGCACCGTCGTGGAGGACGGGCCCGGGGACGGGGGCGGCGGGGCCGCGTGTGCGAGGGCGGGGGCCGCCCCGGCGAGCAGGCAGACGGCGAGGAGCAGCTTGAGCGGCGTGCGGTACATCGGCCCACGCTAAGCAGGGCGTCCGGCGCCGCCGTCGATACGCGACCGGCACGGGCGCGGGCCCCACCCGGTCGGCGGACCGGCCGGACAGGGCCTCAGCGCGCCATTACCCCACGTGTCGAGGAACCAACGCCCCTGGATTTAGGAATACTTGGCCATAAATGCCCGATTCCGCACCCCGTGGTGGTCCATTGCGCCGCATGGTTCGATTCCGTTCGCTCTGGAGCGTGACTCCCGCCACAGATCGCCCGTTGTCTTCTTCATGAGCCCGGGACCCACCCGGGCACCGCTTCCTGAGGGAGTCACCCGTGCCGCGCTTGCTCGACGTCAGCGACGAAGTTCGCGCCGAGATCGGCGACGAAGAGGCCGACCGGCTGCTCGCCGGAGACAACGCCCCCGGCAGTTACGACTGCACGTCCTGCCGCACCCCCGGCGACTCCGAAGCGGAGCGCACCAGCACCGTCCTGTTCATCGGTGACGAGACCGCCGTCCTCGCCTTCGCCCACGCCACCTGTCTGCCCTCGCAGGTCGTCCAGGTCACCGAGGAGCAGCTCCAGGGAGCGGTCAGGTCCATCACCGGCGACACCGTCGACCTGGACCCCGACAAGGTCGTCCCCGAGCAGGCGGTGCTCGGCGTCACCAGCGGACTGGTGCTGATCGCCGGGGAGTTGCACCCGGCGCTCGTGGTCGAGCCGACGGGGCCGATCGTGCGCCCGGGCGCGACCGGCGTCGGCGACGACTTCCTGCCGCTCCTCATCGAGCAGGGGTTCATGCCGGTCACCGAACTGTCCGAGGTGCCGCCGGTGTTGCACGGCTGGTCGGTGCTGCTGGCCATGGGTCAGCTGCACGCGGTGCTCCAGCCCTCGGCCAACGGCGGTCAGCCGGTGGCCTGGTGGCAGGCGCATCAGCCGCTTCAGGTCACCGAGGGCTGGCGGGCCGCCGCCAACAAGCACCAGCAGGTACTGATGTTCGCGGCGCCGGTGGGCTCGATCGGCCGTCAGCCGCGGGAGGACCTGCTGCGGGACGCCATCGACAAGGCCGCGGCCAACGGCAAGTTGGTCGCCTCGGCGCTGCCGCTCGCGGGGACGTGACCCCGACGCCCCTGTGCACCTGAACGCGCCCGCATCCCCTGAAGACTGCGGTCGTTTGGACATACGTGCACGCATACGAAGTTCCCCGCCGCCCGTCCTTCCAGTCGATCCCCTCGTCGCGGTCGACTCCGGACCCGCTCGGCGGTCCCTCGGCCACGCCGATCTACGACGCGCTCTACGCCGAGTACGTCAAGTCCTTCCGGACGCTGCCGGGTGACCGCAGCGGCGAGGACGAGCTGGACTTCATCGCCTTCGGGAACCTCGGCCAGGGCTCGGAGTCGTACGGCGGGCACCGGCCGGGGTCGTTCAGCAGCTCGTACAGCGCCTACAGCGCGGGCGCGCACAGCGCCCGCGTGGGCCAGCAGCAGTCGCAGTGGCAGCGCGTCGGGCAGGTCGGGCAGCACGGCACGATGGTGCAGCATCTGCCGGCCCTGCCGCCGGGCCCACGCCGGGGCCTCTGAGGAAGCACGGAAGGGCGGCCCCCGCTGCGGGGGCCGCCCTTCCGTGTGCCGTACGTCTACTTCTTCTTGTTGCCGCGCTTCTCGCGCACCCGCACGGAGATGTGGATCGGGGTGCCCTCGAAGCCGAACTCCTCGCGCAGCCGGCGCTCGATGAAGCGGCGGTAGCCCGCCTCGATGAAGCCGGAGGCGAAGAGCACGAACCGCGGGGGCTTGGTGCCGGCCTGGGTGCCGAAGAGGATGCGGGGCTGCTTGCCGCCGCGGATCGGGTGCGGGTGGGCGGCGACCAGCTCACCGAGGAAGGCGTTGAGGCGGCCGGTGGGGACGCGCGTCTCCCAGCCCGCCAGCGCCGTCTCGATCGCCGGGACCAGCTTCTCCATGTGCCGGCCGGTGCGCGCGGAGACATTGACCCGGGGCGCCCAGGCGACCTGGCCGAGCTCGGTCTCGATCTCCCGCTCCAGGTAGTAGCGGCGCTCCTCGTCGAGGGTGTCCCACTTGTTGTAGGCGAGGACGATGGCGCGGCCCGCGTCGACCGCCATGGTGACGATGCGCTGGTCCTGGACGGAGATGTTCTCGGAGGCGTCGATCAGGATGACCGCCACCTCGGCCTTCTCGACGGCGGCCGCGGTGCGCAGCGAGGCGTAGTAGTCGGCGCCCTGCTGGAGGTGGACGCGCTTGCGGATGCCGGCGGTGTCGACGAACTTCCAGGTGACGCCGCCGAGTTCGATCAGCTCGTCGACCGGGTCACGGGTGGTGCCCGCGAGTTCGTTGACGACGACACGCTCCTCGTTGGCCACCTTGTTCAGCAGCGAGGACTTGCCGACGTTCGGGCGGCCGATGAGGGCGATGCGGCGCGGACCGCCGACGGCGGTGCCGAAGGTCTGCTCGGGGGCCTCCGGCAGGGCCTCCAGGACGGCGTCCAGCATGTCGCCGGTGCCGCGGCCGTGCAGCGCGGAGATGGGGTGCGGCTCGCCGAGGCCGAGGGCCCACAGGTAGGCCGCGTCGGACTCGCCGCTCTGGCCGTCGACCTTGTTGGCGGCGAGCACCACCGGCTTGCCGGCCTTGCGCAGCAGTCGTACGACCGCCTCGTCGGTGTCCGTGGCACCCACCTTGGCGTCGACGACGAAGACGACGGCGTCGGCCGCCTCGATCGCGTACTCGGCCTGGGCGGCGACGGAGGCGTCGATGCCGAGGACGTCCTGCTCCCAGCCGCCGGTGTCGACGACCTTGAAGCGGCGGCC
>JABFXD010000011.1 GCA_013361925.1 Streptomyces sp.
TCCGCGGTGGGTGTGGTTCAGGAGGGGCGGTTGGCATCGGGGATCTCCAGATGGATGCCCCGTCCTTCGGCCAGGAAGAGCAGGACGAACCTGCGGATGGCCTCCTCCACGGTCCAGGCCGCAGCGGGGACGAGCGGCAGCGGGATCAGACCCTCGCGGAAGGCGACCAGCAGGGGCCAGGCGGCACTGATCAGAGGCTGCCAGAAGGGCTCCTTGTCCAGGCCGATCAGATCGCCGGCGCGATCGCCGACGGTGTACCGGGAGAAGGCGTTGATGAGCGGCCGGGTCAGGCCCGCGTCGAGTTCGGCGACGATGTCGAGGAGTACGTCGGTGAGTTCGACGCCTTCGGGGGTGGCGGCCAGGATCGGGTCGAGGACCTGCTGGGACTGGGCGTTCGCCTGGTCCCAGGAGCTGGGGATGTACTCGTCGAGGATGCCCATCATGTGCGCGGTCACCTGCCACACGTGCAGGAAGCCGTCGGACTCGGTGGCGGTGATCGGCACCCGCCAATCCTTTAGCTTGCGCATGACAAACGTGGGGAGGCTGTGCCAGGTGACCATCAGGTCGGCCTGGCTGATCGGTACGGTCTGGCCGTCGCTGGTACGGGACCAGCCGGGGGACTGCGGCAGCAGATGCCGTACGGCCGCGTGCACCAGCCGCGTCTTCACCGCGGTGACGATCATGGTGCCCTGGGGCTGATAGGCGTTCAGATCGCCGACGTCGTAACCGAGTTGGGCGGTCTTGGCGATGCGGTCCTTCATGTCCGCGCCGCCCTTGGAGTAGTAGACGGCGCGTGCCTCGCGGGGAATCGCGGTGCTCATCAGGCCGCTGCCCAGTCCGTACAGGGCGCCGGTGTAGATGCCCTTCTTCGTCGTGAAGGCGGCCGCCGCCCTGAGTTTGGCCGGGTCGGCCCAGGAGGGCAGTCGGCGGGCCTCTTCCATGAACTCCCGCAGATCCGCGGGGAGTCCGGTCGGCAGCGGCTGGTCGTTGCGGGTCCACTGGCGCAGCGCCTCGTTGACCTTGGGGACGTCTCCCCGGTCGATGACGGCGGCGAGGACCGGGTCGGCCTCGTCGTCCCACACCCATTCGGGGTCGAGACCGGATCCCTGTCCGGCGACGGATCCGCTCGCCGCCCAGGTCCACGGCGGGCGTGCCTGGGCCAGCGCGGCGGCGCCCAGCGCGCCCAGTGCTCCGAGCGCCCCGCCCGCGAGCAGCATCCTGCGCCTGCTGAGTTCTTCCATGGCTGAACTCCTTGTCGTGGTTCGTCGCGATGGTCACCGGGACACGGCGAAGGGGCCGGTCCGCTCGGTGCGTTCACTCGGGCCGGTTGGTCTCCGGAAGGACGATGCTGGTGCCCTGGCCCTTGGTGAGGAAGAACATGATGTATGTGCGTGCGGCCTCGTCGATCGTCCAGGCCAGCGGCGGCACCAGGGGCAGCGGGATGAGCTTCTCGCGGAAGGCCACGAGCTTCGGCCAGGCGGTGGTGATCGCCTGCTCCCAGAAGGGTTCGCGGGGAATGCCGTCCCAGTCCGCCACCTGGTCGCCGACCAGATAGCGGGCGAGGGCGTTGACGAGGGGCCGGTCGAGGCCGCCGGGACTGGTCTGCTCGGCGAGTTGGCGGAGCAGGATGTCCGTCAGCTCGACGCCCTCGGGGGTGGCGGCGAGGATCGGGTCGAGGATCTGCCGGGACTGGGAGTCGGCCGCGGCCCAGGTGGCCGGGATGTATTCGTCGCGGACACCGAGCATGTGTGCCGTCACCTGCCATACGTGGAGGTAGGCCTCGGAGTCGGCGGCTGTGAGCGGCACCTTCCAGTCGCGCAGCTTGCGCATGGTGTACGTGGGCAGGCTGTGCCAGGTCACGAGTATGTCGGCCTGGCTGATCGGGATGCTCTGACCGCCGCTGGTGCGGGCCCAGTGCGGGGACCGGGGCAGCAGATGGCGTACGGCGGCGTGCACCAGCCGTGTCTTGACGGCCTCCACCATCACCTTGCCGTCGGGCCGGTAGGCGTTGAGGTCGCCGACGGCGAAGCCCAGCAGGCTCGTCTTGGCGACGCGGTCCTCCATGTCGGCGCCGCCCTTGGAGTAGTAGACGGCGCGTGCCTCGCGGGGGATGGCGGTGCTGAGCATGCCGCCGCCCACCCCGTTGAGCAGATTGAGGTAGATGCCCCGTGACTCGTTGAACTTCGCCGCGGTCTCGAGCTTCGCGCGATCGGCCCAGGCGGGGAGCTGTCGTGCCTCCTCCATGAACTCCCGTAGATCCGCGGGGAGTCCGGCGGGTACCGGCTGGTCGTTGCGGGTCCAGGTGCGCAGCAGTTCGTTGACCTTCGGCACGTCACCGCGGTCGATCACGGAGGCGACCAGGCGGTCGGCTTCGTCGTCCCACACCCACTCGGGGTCCAGGCCGGCGCCGGCGCCGGCCACCGATGTGCGCGGGTCCCAGGTCCACAGGGTCCGCGCCCGGGCGGGCGAGGCCAGGCCAAGTGCCCCCAGAGCGCCCAGTGTTCCGCCGGTGAGCAGCATCTTGCGCCTACTGAGTCCGTCCATGGGTGCGAACTCCTCCTTGAGTTGCGGGTGTTGTCCGGACCTGTGACTCATCGGTCCTGTTTGATACGGTGAAACAGATTGAGCATCTCTGTATCTCCAGGGGAGCACAACCGAGGCATGAACGCCAGGGGCTGCACAGAATCAGGGAGACGCTCGTGACACTCACCGCACCCGCAGGCACCCCGCCCGGCCCACCGTCCCTGCTCGATGCCGCGTTCGCCGACGCCGTGGACGGCGCCGACCACGACGACCCGATGACGGTGCGTCTCCTCGACGCGGCCTTCGAGCAGTTCTGCCGCACGGGGATCACACGCTGCAGCATGGGAGACGTGGCCCGGCAGGCCGGTGTCTCACGGATCACGGTGTACCGCCGCTTCGCCACCAAGGGCGACCTGGTCCAGCAGGTGGTGCGGCGTGAGTTCCGCCGCTACTTCGACCAGTTCATCGCCGACATCCGCGACGCCCCCACCCTCGCGGACCGGGTCGCCCTCGGCTTCGTCAGCTCGATGCGCGCCATCCGCCACAACCCCCTCATCGGCGCGCTCATGACCACCGAGCCGCAGTCCGTCGTCCTGTCCCTGACCGGCGACGGCGGGCGCACGCTCAGCATGGTGCAGCGGTTCCTCGCCGGACGGCTGCGCCAGGAACAGCAGGCCGGCGAGGTGGCCGAGAGTGTGGACGTCGCTGTCGTGGCCGAGATGATGGTCCGCGTCTCGGCCTCCCTGCTGGTCATCCCGAGCCATGTCATCGACGTGTCCGACGAGACGCAACTGGCGGCCCTGGCCCGCACACACCTGGCGCCGATGCTGCACACGCCGCTCCCGCCGGGCAGGGCAGCCCTGCCGTCCAGTTGACGCATCTCCCGGAGCCCATCCCGAGCCCGCACCGCATGCGCATCCTGCCCGCCCCGCCGATCCCACCGCGAAGGAACCGGACATGCCCGCGACCGAGCACCCACCCCAGCTGACGACAGAGCCGACCATCCCCGGGCTGCTGCGCCGCAACGCCCACCTGTTCACCCACCGGCCCGCCCTCACCCTCGGCCGTGGCACCGACGCGGTCACCCTCTCCTGGGCCCAGCTGCGCGCGGAAACGGCCGCTCTCACCCGCGGTCTCGGCGCACTCGGCCTGAGCAGGGGCGACCGCATGCTGATCGGCATGTCCCGGCGCCCCGAGCACTGGATCACCGACCTGGCCGCCGTCCACCTCGGCGTCCTGTCGTCGAGCACCCACGACACCTCGCACCCCGGCGCACTCGCCGCCATCGCCCGGCACAGCGCGGCGGCCGTCCTGGTCCTGGAGAACGAGCAGCAGGTACGGCGATGGCGGCCCCTCCTGGACGAACTGCCCACCCTGCGGACCGTGATCGTCCTCGACCGGGCCGCGGCTCCCGCGGGCGACCCGCGCTTCGTCGGCTACTCGGCCGTACGCGACGCGGTGCCACCCGACGACGCGGCCTTCGAAGCACTCACCGACGCGGCCGCACCGGACGACCCGCTGGCGCTGCTGTACGCGGCCGATGAGGGTGACAACCCCTGGGGAGTGGTTCTCACACACCGCAATGTCGTCCACCAGGCCCTCGCGCACGCCGGTCCGGCGACAGACCCGGGGTACCGGCGTTCCGTGGCCCACCTGCCCCTGTCCCGGGTCGACGGACGCGTACTCGGCCTCTACGAACCGGTCTGCGTCGCCGGGCAGGTGACGCTCTGCCCCGACCCCGAGCACCTCCTGCCCGCCCTGCTCACCGCACGCCCGCACACCTTCCTCGCGCCCCCGGCCACGTGGAACCGGCTGGCCGCTGAACTGGAGGCGAGCCTGCGCCCGTTGCCCCAGGACCAGGTGGCGGCCCTCGCCCAGGCGCGCCGGACCATCCTGGAGGCTTTCCGGCTGCGCGCCGTGGGCAAGGAACTGCCCCCGGACGTCACCGAGCCGCTCGCCCGGCTCGACGCGACACTGCTGCGCCCGGTGCGCGCCGCCGTGGGAGCCGACGACCTTCAGCTGGCCCTCAACGCGGGGCCGCCCCTGTCCACCGCCACCAGGGAGCTGCTGGCCGGCTTCGGACTGCCCGTCCACGAGGTGTGGCAACGGGCCGAGACGGCCGGTGTCGTCACGATGGGCGCTCCCGAGGGCTTCGGGGCGGGCACGGTCGGCAAGCCGGTGCCCGGCATGGAGGTCGAGGAGTCGGCCGAGGGTGAACTCCTGGTCCGCGGACCCGCGGTCTG
>JABFXD010000638.1 GCA_013361925.1 Streptomyces sp.
GAGCTGGAGGTCTGAGGCGCGGGTCCCTCAGACCAGCGCCGCGGTGCGGCGGCGCGCCCCGCCCGGGGCCGCGTCGCCCGCCGCGAGGCCCGTGCCGCGGTACGCCTTGACCGCCTTGCCGGCGGGGCGTCCGCCGCGCGCGTCGAGCCAGTCGACCCGCACCCACAGCAGCGCGTCCCCGGCCCGCTCGCGCCGGCCCAGCCACGCGGCCTTCAGCCGCAGCCCGGCACCGGTCCCGGCGAGCAGCAGCCCGCCCGCGACGGGCACGGCGAAGTTGGCGCCGAGCGCCACCAGCCAGGCGAGCAGCAGCCACCAGCGGTGTCCGTGCCGCCAGTTGCGCACGGTCACGGCCCGGTCCTGGAGCACGTCGTGCTTGCCGGCCCGGGCGGCACCGCGGCTCAGTGCGGTGTAGCGCTTACGGCGGCGGTACGACACGACGGCCGCGGCGACGATGAACAGCGCCGCGCCCGCCATCACCCCGATCCGGCGCCCGGTCAGCCCCGGAACCAGCACTCCCACGCCCGCCGCGAACACCCCGGCCCACCACAGCGGCGCGGCTCCGGCACGCACGACCACGGCCACCCGGGCCAGTCCCTGACCTCCGCGTGACACGTCCGTCCTCCTCGTCGTCCTGGCACAGTCCTGATGGCCCGGCAGGTTAACGAGGGAACGTGAGACGAGCCTTAAAACCCGCGCCTCAGAACCGGGGTCACTCCACGAACAGGCCCCGGGCCGCCGCCCGCGCGTCGAACTCCTCCAGCCGCGCCTGCGCCTCGGGCAGCTCGTCCGCCATGGCCTCCAGGAGCACCCGCCCGAGCAGCATCGGCGCGCACGCGGTGTCGAAGGCGAGCCCGGTGCCGACGGCGGCGGGCAGCAGCAGGTCGGACACCTTGGCGACCGGCGCGAAGGCGGAGTCGGCGACGGTGACGACGGTCAGCCCGGCCTCCTTGGCGTAGCCGAGCGCGTCCACGACCTCCCTGGGATGCCGGGGCAGCGCGAAGCAGAGCAGCGCCGAGGCGCCCGCGCGGACGGCGGCGTCGATCCGGTCCTGGACCATCGTGCCGCCCTCGTGCAGCAGCCGTACGTCGGGATGGACCTTGGCGGCGAAGTAGGCGAAGCCGTACGCCTGCGAGGCGGCGGCCCGCAGCCCCAGCACCGGCAGCGGGCGCGAGGCGGCGAGGACGCGTCCGGCGCGCTGCACGGGCCGCGGGTCGGCGAGGACCTCGGCGAGGTGCCTCAGGTTCTCGATCTCGGCCTCGACGGCCTGCTGGTACTCGTTGTAGGACGCCGCGTCGGCCGGCTGTTCGGCGGGCGCGACCTCGCGCAGATGGCGGCGCAGGGCCGGGTAGCCGTCGAAGCCGAGGGCGACCGCGAAGCGGGTCACGGACGGCTGGCTGACCCCGGCGAGCTCGGCCAGCTCGACGCTGGACAGGAACGGCACGTCGGCGGCGCGCCGCACCATGCTGTGCGCGATGCGCCGCTGGGTCGGCGTGAGCCGGTGGCCCTCGAACAGCGCCTGGAGCCGTGCCGCGGGAGTGTCCGTCACACCCTTGTCGCTCATGCCTCGCTCCCCCTCCAGATGTCCGTGAACCGGTCCAGCAGTGCGGCCGCCGTCGTCACGTCGTGCGTGAGCGGCCGGTCGGCCTGGTCCGCGTCGAGCACCGCGTAGGCGAGCTCCAGCGCCCGCCCCACCGGGAGGTCCGGGTCGGGGCCGTGGTCGCGCTGGCGCAGCGCCCGTACGGCGGCGACGAGTTCGCAGCCGACGACGAGCCGGTACGCGCCGCACGCCCGCAGGGTCTGGCGGGCGGCGAGCGAGGCGAAGCTGGCCTGTTCCTCGACGCCTCGGGAGAGTACAGCGTGACCGAGCGACGCGGGGGCGGAGAAGGCCCGCAGGTCGCCGAGGGCGGCGCCGGCGGCGTACTCCAGGATCATCACGCCGGAGGAGGCGGGCTCGTGGTCGGCGAGGAAGGGGCGCAGCCGGGTGTAGGCGGGCTCGTTGAGGGTGGACAGGCGGGAGGTCGACAGCCTCGCCACCTGGGTCAGGGCCAGCCTGAAGTGGTCCAGGGCGAGGGCGAGTTGGGCCTGGTAGAAGCCGCCGTGGTGGTAGGCGGCCATGTCCTCGGGGCTGATCAGGGGGTTCTCGGCGGCGGCGTTGAGCTCGACGGCGAGGACCGCTTCGAGGGCGTCGGCGGCGTCGTGCGCCGGGCCGTGGATCTGGGGCAGGCAGCGGAAGCCGTACGGGTCCTGGATCCGGCCGAGGGGCGGTGTGGGCCGTTCGTCCGCCCCGATCAACCCCCTGATCCGGCGGGCGACCTCGGCGCTCCCCCGGTGCGGGCGGGCGGCGTGCACGGGGGCGGCGTAGGCCTCGTGCGAGCCGTCCACCGCGAGCAGTGACAGGGCGCCGACGACCTGGGTGGCCTCCAGGAGGCCGCGCAGTTCGTCGAGGGCGAGCGCGGACTGGCCGAGGGCGAGGGCGTTGCTGCTGATGAAGGCGAGGGCGTCGTTGTTGTCGAGGGGCTGGGGCTCGGGCCCGACCCCCTTCCAGGGGTGCTCCCCGGCCAGCGCGAGGCCCGCCTGGGCCAGCGCGGCGATGTCCCCGGTCCCGACCGAGCCGAACTCGTGGACGACCGGGTACGCCCCGCTCTCCAGGGCCTCGCAGAGCGCGGTGACGACGCTGGGCCGCAGCCCCGCGCCGCCGGCCAGCAGCTGGTTGGCCCGTACGGCGAGCATCGCGCGCACCTGCCGGGCGGGGAGTTCCTCGCCGATGGCGCCGGCGTGGCTGCGCAGGAGTCTGAGGCCGTGCTCGGCGGCGGCCTCGGTGGGCACGGGCTCGTTCCGGTTGGCGCCGACGCCGGTCGAGCGGCCGTAGACGCGTCCGGTCGCGGCGATCTGCCGGGCGGCGTCCCAGGCCTCGGTGGCGCGCTTCATGCCCTCGGTGCCGGGGACGGGTCGCGCGGTCCCGTCGGCGAGGCGCACGACGTCCGCGACGCCGAGTCCGATCCCGTCGAGGACGACCAGCCCGGTGTGCGCAGATGCAGGCGTGTCCACGATCCGAGACGACATAAAGCCCAAACTCCCCTCAATCCGGACACTCGATCTTGCCCGTCGGTCATCCGTTACTTCGGATTTACATCAACCCGTTGACAAGTTATTCAGCTACAGAGAACTCTGCATGACGTTATACAGCCGGGCAAGGGACATCTCATGATCCAGTTCGACGCGGTCCACAAGCGCTTCCCCAACGGCACGACAGCAGTCCACGATCTCTCCCTGGAGATGCCGGAGGGCGGCGTGACGGTCCTCGTCGGATCTTCCGGTTGCGGCAAGACGACCACCCTCAGAATGATCAACCGGATGGTCGAACCGACCTCCGGCACCATCAAGGTCGGCGGCCAGGACGTCACCCGGCAGGACGCGGCCGAACTGCGCCGCTCCATCGGGTACGTCATCCAGCAGTCGGGCCTCTTCCCGCACCGCACGGTCCTCGACAACATCGCCACCGTGCCCCTGCTCCTCGGCCACGGCCGCAGGAAGGCCCGCGCCCGCGCGGCCGAGCTGCTGGAGACCGTGGGCCTCGCCGCGGACGCCGGCAAGCGCTACCCGCACCAGCTCTCCGGCGGCCAGCAACAGCGCGTCGGCGTGGCCCGCGCGCTCGCCGCCGACCCGCCCGTGCTCCTCATGGACGAGCCGTTCGGCGCGGTCGACCCGGTGGTCCGCACCCAGCTTCAGGACGAACTCCTGCGCCTCCAGAAGGAGTTGGGCAAGACCATCGTCTTCGTCACCCACGACATCGACGAAGCGGTACGGCTCGGCGACCGGATCGCCGTCTTCCGCACCGGCGGCCATCTCGTCCAGTGCGCCTCCCCCACCGAGCTTCTCGCCCGCCCCGCCGACGACTTCGTGGCCGACTTCCTCGGCGCCGAGCGCGGCCTGAAACTGCTCTCGCTGACGACCCTGGCGGACGTCCCGCAGGGCCCGGCGCCCGAGGGCGGCACGTGGTCCCTCGTCCTGGACGCGGCGAACAGGCCCGTCCACTGGGCGTCGAAGGACACCGAGATCCCCGTACGCCCCCTGACCGACAACGATTCCCTGCTGTCGGCGCTCAACGAGTCCATCGCCTCCCCCACCGGCCTGATCGCCCGCGTCGACACGGCGGGCGTCCTCACCGGCGTCTCCTCCCGCGACGACATCCACACCCACGCGGGACAGGCCCACACGGAAGCCCGGGTGGCGGCGTGAGCGTCGACTGGTCGTGGATCGGCGACCACACCGACGAGCTCACCACCCTCACCCTCTCCCACCTCCAGGCCGCCCTGTCGGCCGTCTTCTTCGGCGTACTGATCTCGCTGCCCCTCGCGGTGATCGCCCACCGGATCCGCCCCCTGCGCGGCTTCCTGCTCGGCGTCTCGAACATCCTGTTCACCATCCCGTCGATCGCGATCTTCGTACTGCTGCTGCCGGTCAGCGGACTGACCCGGACCACGACCGTGATCGGTCTGACGGTCTACACGCTGGTCGTCCTGCTCCGGAACACCGTCGAGGGCCTCGACTCGGTGCCCGCGAAGACCAAGGAGGCGGCGAAGGCGATGGGCACGCGCCCGCTGCGCACGCTGCTCACCGTGGAGTTCCCGCTCGCGCTCCCCGTGATCATGGCGGGCGTCCGGATCGCGACGGTCATGTCCATCTCGCTCGTCTCGGTGGCCACCTACATCGGCGACGGCGGCCTCGGCCAGCTCTTCACCGACGGCTTCCAGCGCGACTTCCC
>JABFXD010000859.1 GCA_013361925.1 Streptomyces sp.
CCGGGCTGCCCCTGCGCCGGCTCACCGCAGGACTCCACCTCACCCGTGTCCCGGACCCCGTCGCGTCCTTCGACTGCGACACCTGGGACGACATCGCCGCCGCCAGGGCACGTATCAGGGAGCATGGACCCGTGCTGGATGAATGGATCTCCGCAGTCAAGGACGAGCTGGGCATCGATCTCGACGTCGACACCGGCGTCCTGCTCGACCTCGCCCGCGACGCCGCCCACAACGTGGCCAGGCCCGGGGCGCCGCTGACCACCTTCCTCGTCGGTTACGCCGCCGCGCAGGCCGGGGGCGGCCCCGAGGCGGTCGCCGAGGCCGCCCGCAAGGCCACCGCCCTCGCCCTCGCCTGGCCCGATGAGGAAACAGCCGACCCCAAGCCCGGCGACACCAGCACGGCCTCCGGCACGGACGCCGGATGACCGCCCGCTCCGCCCGGACCGGCGCCGAGACCGACGACGCCGAGGACCTGGACGTCGAGGAGGTGCTCGCCCTCGTGAACGACCACCGAGACGCGGGCCGCACCCAGGGCGAGTCACCCCCGCCGGTGCCCCCGCCCTCTGCGCCGACGCAGAGCGACACCCCCGGCAAGCCCGACACCCACCACCGCGCCACCCCCTGGCCCGAGGCCCGTGCCATCGCCGCCCGAGCGGCCCGCGCCGCCCGCCCCGGCAGTCGGACCGCCCACCGCACCCCCGTCTCCGTGCCCCTCGACGCCGCCCTCGGCCTCACCCTGGCCGCCCCCCTCAACGCCCTCACCGACCTGCCCTCCTTCGACACCTCGGCGATGGACGGCTGGGCGGTCGCCGGGCCGGGACCATGGGACGTACGGGACGAGGGTGTCCTGGCCGGGCACGCCGAGCCCCAGCCGCTCAGCGACGGTGAGGCCGTCCGGATCGCGACCGGCGCCCGGATCCCGCCGGACACCACCGCGGTGCTGCGCAGCGAGCACGGCCGTACCGACACCCAGGGCCGACTGCACGCCATCCGTGAGACCAAGCACGGCCAGGACATCCGCCCGCGCGGCCAGGAGTGCCGCGACGGCGACCAACTCCTGCCCGTGGGCACCCTCGTGACCCCGGCCGTCCTCGGGCTCGCCGCGGCCGCCGGGTACGACACCCTCACCGCGGTCCCCCGCCCCCGCGTCGAAGTCCTCGTCCTGGGCGATGAGTTGCTCACTGAGGGTCGGCCCCGTGAGGGCTTCATCCGGGACGCGCTCGGCCCGATGCTGCCGCCCTGGCTGCGCGCACTCGGCGCCGAGGTCATCGCCGTACGCCGACTCGGCGACGACGCGAGCGCCCTGCACAAGGCGATCACCGGCTCCGACGCCGACCTCATCGTCACCACCGGCGGCACCGCCTCCGGCCCCGTCGACCACGTCCACCCCACCTTGCAGCGGATCGGCGCCGAACTCCTCGTCAACGGCGTGAAGGTGCGTCCCGGCCATCCGATGCTGCTGGCCCGTATCAAGGAGAACCAGCACCTCGTCGGCCTGCCCGGCAACCCCCTCGCCGCCGTCTCCGGCCTGCTCACCCTCGCCGAGCCGCTGCTGCGGACGCTCGCCGCCCATCCCGCTCCGGAGGCGTACGGGCTTCCTCTGCGGGACGAGGTCCACGGCCACCCGCATGACACCCGGCTCATCCCCGTCGTCCTGCGCGGTGACAGCGCCGTCCCGCTGCACTACAACGGTCCGGCCATGCTGCGCGGCATCGCGGCGGCCGACGCCCTGGCCGTCGTACCGCCCGGTGGTGCGCGGGCGGGTCAGGAGCTGGAACTTCTCGATCTGCCCTGGGCGTCCGCCGGGATCGGGGTGTGTTTCACGTGAAACTTCCGGGCCATGACGCGATCGCCCGCCAGGCGGACGAGCATCTCGTGACCCATCGGGTGAAGCTCCCGAAGAAGGTGGTGGAGCACCCGTTCCGGCAGGTCGCCAAGCGGGTCCTCATGGCGCTGCTGGTGCTCTCGGCGACCGCGCTGCTCGTGTACTTCGACCACGACGGCTACAACGACACCTCCGACGGCTCGGTCGACTTCCTCGACGCCTGGTACTACGCGACCGTCACCCTCTCCACCACCGGATACGGCGACATCACCCCGGTCAGCGACGCCGCCCGGCTCACCAACATCTTCGTCGTCACGCCCCTGCGCGTGCTGTTCCTGATCATCCTGGTCGGCACCACGCTCGAAGTCCTCACCGAACGCACCCGGGAGGAATGGCGGCTCAACCGCTGGAGGTCCACCTTGCGTGAGCACACCGTCGTCGTCGGCTTCGGGACCAAGGGGCGGTCGGCGATCCAGACCGTCTGTGCCACGGGACTGAAGAAGGAGCAGGTGGTCGTGGTCGACCCCAGCTCCAAGGTGATCGACGCCGCGACCGCCGAGGGCTTCGCGGGGGTCATCGGGGACGCGACGCGCAGCGATGTGCTCAAGCGGGCCGAGGTCCACAAGGCGCGGAAGATCATCATCGCCACGCAGCGCGACGACACCGCCGTCCTCGTCACCCTCACCGCGCGGCAGCTCAACAAAAGCGCCAAGATCGTGGCCGCGGTGCGCGAGGAGGAGAACGCCCCGCTGCTCAAGCAGTCCGGCGCGGACGCCGTCATCACCAGTGCGAGCGCGGCCGGACGGCTGCTCGGGCTGTCCGTGCTGAGCCCTGCGGCGGGCATGGTGATGGAGGACCTCGTCCAGCAGGGCAGCGGCCTCGACATCATCGAACGGCCGGTCATAAAGGCCGAGGTGGGCATGGGCCCGCGGGAGACCACCGACCTGGTGGTGAGTGTCGTACGCGGGCATCGGGTGCTCGGCTACGACGATCCGGCCATCGGGACGCTGGAACTGACCGACCGTTTGATCACCATCGTGCGGGCGTCCCCGGGCGCCCAGGTGGCACCCGACATCCGGCCGCTGCCGCAGGACTGAGGCACCTCATTTGCGGTTGTAGAGACGCATGGTGATCGGGCCGAAGACAAGCACGAACAGGCCCGCCCACCCCAGCGACCAGGCGATCTCGTCGGCCGGCCAGTCGCCCGCCATCAGCCCTCGGACGGCCGAGGAGAGATGGGTGATGGGGCTGTTGTTGACGAACGCCTGGAGCCAGCCCGGCATGGTCTTCGGGTCCACGAAGACGTTGGACAGGAAGGTCAGCGGGAAGATCACCATCATGCTGACGCCCATCACCGACTTCTCCGTGCGCAGCATCAGCCCGAACATGGTCCAGATCCACGAGAACGCGAACGAGAACGCGACCAGCAGGGCGATCCCGGCGAGCACACCGCCGACCCCGCCGTCCGGGCGGTAGCCGATGATCATGCCGACGACGAGCATCACGACCGAGGCGATCGTGTAGCGCAGGGCGTCCCCGAGCAGATAGCCGACCATCGTCGACGGCCGCCAGATGGGCAGCGACCGGAACCGGTCGAAGACACCCTTCTCGATGTCGGTGTTCACGGAGACACCCGTGTACATCGTGATCATCACGACCGACATCACCAGGATTCCCGGCAGCAGGAACTGGATGTACTCCTTCGGGGAGCCGGCCAGGGCGCCCCCGAACAGGTACGTGTACATCAGCACCATCATGATCGGGAACGCGGTCACGTCGAAGAGCTGCTCGGGGACGTGCTTGATCTTCAGGATCGCCCGCCAGCCGAAGGTGAGGGAGGCGGACAGCGCGCTGGGCCGCGGCGGCCGCTCCCCGGTGACCAGCAGCGCGGCCAGCGACTCGGCGCTGACGGGGGCGAGGTCCTTGGCCTCGGTGGTGGTCGCGGTGCTCATGCCGCCGCCTCTTCCTTCGTGTCGGGGGCTTCGTGGGTGGCGTGTCCGGTGAGGGCGAGGAACACCTCGTCCAGGCTGGGCTGGCCCAGCGAGAAGTTGTCGACGGTGATGCCGGCCCGGGCCAGTTCGGCGAGCGCGCGGGAGGCCTGCTCCGCCGCGGAGTCGTTGGCCCCGGACAGCCGTGCCGTGAGCGCCACCGGGTCCGGCTCCTGCTGTACGTCCGTGTCGAGGGCGAGCCTCAGCACCCGCTCCGCCTCCGGCCGCCGCGCCGGATCACGCAGCCGCAGATGTACGGACCCGGCCCCCACGGACGCCTTCAGCTCGCCCTTGGTCCCCTCGGCGATCACCTTTCCGCGGTCGATGACGGCGATCCGCGACGCCAGCTGGTCGGCCTCGTCCAGATACTGCGTGGTCAGCAGCACGGTGGTGCCCTGGGCGACGACCGCGCGCACGATGTCCCACACCTGGTTGCGGCTGCGCGGGTCGAGCCCGGTCGTCGGCTCGTCGAGGAACAGCAGGTCGGGGGTGTTCAGGATGGACGCGGCGATGTCGATACGGCGTCGCATCCCGCCCGAGTAGTGCTTGACCTGCTTTCCGGCCGCGTCCGTGAGACCGAAGGCCTCCAGCAACTGCCCGGCCCGCACCCGCGCGGCCTTCTTGTGGTGGCCGAGGAGACGGCCGAGCAGGATCAGGTTCTCCAGGCCGGTGAGGTCCTCGTCGACGGAGGCGTACTGGCCGGTGAGGCTCACCCGGCCGCGCACCTCGTCGGCCTCGCGGACGACGTCGTGGCCGAAGACATGGGCTTCGCCGCCGTCGGGGCGCAGCAGGGTGGCGAGCATCTTCACGGTGGTGGTCTTGCCGGCGCCGTTCGGACCGAGGACGCCGTAGACCGTCCCCGCCGGGACGGCGAGGTCGACTCCGTCCACGGCCCGGGTCTCGCCGAACGTCTTCACCAGTCCCGCGGTCTCGATGGCCAGGCCGGAGGTG
>JABFXD010000435.1 GCA_013361925.1 Streptomyces sp.
GGACGGCGTGAGGGAGGGCAGGGGTGGGGCTCAGCGCGCCGGTACCGGTGTGAAGCGGACCGGCAGTGCGGACAGGCCCCGCAGCCAGGGCGAGGGGCGGCGCGTCAGGGCGTCGGCGGGGACCGCGAGGTCGATGTCGGGCAGCCGGTCCAGGACGACCTCGATGCCGGTCCGCGCGATCACCTCGGCGACCTCCTGCGCGGGGAACGGGCACCGGTGCTCGCCGTGTCCGAAGGAGAAGTGGGCGCTGTTGCCGCCGGTGAGCGTGGAGCCGTCGGTGCGGACCTGCGGGTCGGAGTTGGCGCCCTGGAGGCCGAGCAGCAGCAGGTCGCCGGCGCGGACCCGGCGCCCGCCGAGCTGGGTGTCGCGGGACGCCCAGCGCCCGGCCACGTTCTGGGTCGGGGTGTCCTCCCACAGGACCTCGTTCATGGCGTCGGCGACGCTGTTGCGGCCGCCGAACAGGGAGGCCGCGAACCGTCCGTCGGTCAGCATCAGCCGCAGCGAGTTGCCGATCCAGTCGGCGGTGGGCTGGTGCCCGGCCGCCATCATCACCATCAGGTCCTGGGCGATCTCCTCGTCCGTGAACCCGCTGGGGTGGGCGAGCATGCGGGAGACGACGTCGTCGGCGGGTTCGGCACGCCGGTCGGCGAGGAGCTGGAACATCGACGTGGCCAGATGGGTCTGGCCCGCGATGGCCCGCTCCCGGCCGTCGATCATGTCGTTGAGGGCGGTGACCAGGCCCGGCCCCTCCTCGTCGGGGAAGCCGTAGAGACGGGCCAGGACCCGGACCGGCAGCAGCATCGCGTAGTTGCCGATGATGTCCGTCTCGCCCTCGGCGCACACCGCGTCGATCAGCTCGTCGGCGAACCGCTCGGCGTAGGAGCGCAGTTCGGAGGGGCTCACCGCCTCCAGCGCCTCGCTGATCATCGCGGCCCGCTCACGGTGGCGCTCGCCGACGGTGTAGAGGATCGACGGCTGCTTGCGGCCGATCATCGGCAGCAGCGGCCAGTCGTCGGGGATGCGGTCCCACTGGTTCCACAGCTCGGAGTCCCGGCTGAACAGCACCGGATCACCGGTCACTTGATGCAGCTCGCGGTAGCCGAGCACCAGCCAGGCCGGTATGTCGCCGTCGAGCACGACCGGCGTCACGGCGCCGTGGTCGCGCCGCATCTCCCGGTACAGCTGCGCCGGTTCGGTCTGGAACCTGGGGCCGCCGAGGGGCACGGGAGCGGTCACCGGGTCAACTCCTGTTCGAGGACGGGGGCTTGGTTGGCGTACGTGTTCTTCACATGCTCGACCAGGGTGATCAGCACCTGCTTGCCGGAGGCCCGGGAGCGGGCGTCGCAGTCGAGCAGCGGGATGTGCGGGTCGAGGTCGAGGGCCTCACGGATCTGCTGCGGGGCGTAGGCGGGGCCGCCGAAGTCGTTGCAGGCCACGATGAACGGCGTGCCGTGGTGTTCGAGCCGGTCGATGGCGTACCAACTGTCGTCGATCCGCCGGGTGTCGACGAGGACGACCGCGCCGAGCGTCCCGGAGAACAGCCGGTCCCACAGGAACCAGAACCGCTCCTGGCCGGGGGCGCCGAAGAGGTACAGCACATTGCGGGCGTCGAGCGTGATCCGGCCGAAGTCGAAGGCGACGGTGGTCGCCTTCTTGTCCCGGACCTCGCTGATGTCGTCGACGTGCTCGCCGGCCCGGGTCATCGTCTCCTCGGTGTTGAGGGGACGTATCTCGCTGACCGAGCGGACGAGGGTGGTCTTGCCGACGCCGAAACCGCCGACGACGACGATCTTGAGGCCGTTGTCGGCGGTGGCACCCAGGGGGGTGCGGGCGGCGGAGGCCGGCTGGGAGGCCTGCTCGGAGGCTGCCTCAGAGGTTGCGGAGTCCAACGAGCACCTGTTCCAGGACGTCGGGATCGGGGACGGCGGCCTTACGGGGGTGGCGGGCGCTGACGCGGCCCGCCGCGAGGAGGTCGCCGAGCAGGATCTTGGTGATGCTCACCGGCAGCTTCAGCTCGGCCGCCAACTCGACCACCGCGGTCGGCAGCTGGGTCAGCTTCAGGATCGCCGCGTGCTCCGACTGCATGCCGGTGGTCGGATCGCACTCGGCGACCACGAGCGTCACCAGGTCGAAGGGGCTGTCCGGAGTGGCGTGCGCGCGGCCACCGGTGAGGGTGTACAGACGGTCGGGTGAGTCGTCCCTGCCGGGGCGGCTCATGACGTCCGGGGCTGCGCGGTCAGATGGGCGCCGAGCTGTTCGACGAGCTCGCTCATGTTGTGCCCGACGAGACCGGCGTCCGCCTCCTCGGTCGTGACGACGGCCAGATGAGCGCCCTCACCGGCTTCCACGATGAAGAGGACGCCGCCGTAGAACTCGGTCATCGCCGACCGCACGCCCCCGGTGCCGTCCCCGAACTCCACGGAGGCGCCCTGCGACAGGGCCTGGATGCCGGCGGCGATCGCGGCGAGCTGGTCGGCCTGGTCGACGGTGAGCTCCGGCGTCCGGCACAACTTCAGTCCGTCCCGAGAGAGGACGAGCGCGTGCCGCGCGCCCGGGGTGCGCTCCAGGAGGCCCTCGATGAGCCAGGTGAGCTTCTCGTCGGCGGTGGTCGTGCCGGTCATGACGTGGGGTCGCCTTCCGGGGTGGGGTGTGCGATGGACGGGGTGGACGGTTCGGGGGTCTTCTCGCGGGGCTCTTCGCGGGGCTTTTCGCGAGTTTCCTCGGCCGGAGTGGCGGGGTCGCTCTGGTCGGAGAGGGAGCCGCGCACGGCTTGGCGGAAGCTGCTGAAGCGGATGGCGCGGGTGGGGGTGTCGTCGGTGAGGGCGTCGGGCGCGCCGGGGGCGGTGCTCGTGGTGGGCCTGGCGTGCCCCCCGGCCCCGGTGGCGTCGGTCGCGCCGCTGGACCCGGTGGTCTCGGCGGCACGCGCGCGGAGCCGTTCCCGCTGCTCCCGCTCGGCCTCGGCGAGGGCGCGGCCCCGGCGGCGCTTGGGGAGGCCGTCGGGGAGCCCTTCGGAACGGCCCTCGGACCGGCTCTCGAAACGACCCTCCGACCGGCCTGTGGGCAGGTCCTCGGGGAGGGTGGCGGCGCTGTGGCCGGGGGACTCGTGGGTGGGGACCGGGTCGGGGACGGGGGCCGACGGCGCGTGCGGTGCCGGGTCCGTCTCCGTGCGCGGGTCCGGTCCGGCGGTGGCGTCGCCCGTCGTCGTCCCTTCCACCGCCTCCGTGGCCTCCGCCTGCGGAAGCGTCAGCGCCCCCGGTGGGCGGGCGGCCAGTTGTTCCGGTACGAGGATGTCCTGCGGTACGAGGACCAGGACGCCGGTGCCGCCGCGGGCCGAGGGACGGAAGGAGACCGTGAGCCCGTACTTGCGGGACAGGCGGCCCACGACGGCGAGCCCGAGACGCGTGCCGGTGAGGCCGCCGAGCTCGGCGTCGTCGCCGGACACGGCCCGTTCGGCGCGCCGGAGTTGGACGTCGCCCATGACCAGGCCGCTGTCCTCGACGGAGACGATGACACCGGCCGGGACCTCCTCGACGTACACGTGTACCTCGGCGGTCGGCGGGGAGAAGTTCGCGGCGTTGTCGAGGAGTTCGGCGAGCGCGTGCATCACGCCTTCGGCGGCGTGCCCGGCGACGGCTGCCTCGCAGGCGGAGTGCACCCGCACCCGCCGGTAGCCGCTGATGCGGCCCATCGCGCCGCGCAGGATCGACTCCATGGCGATGGGCCGGGCCCAACGGCGGCCGGAGCGCGCGCCGGTGAGGACGGCGACGGAGTCGGCGAGCCGGCCGGCCTGGGCGGTGCGGTGGTCGAGGTGGAGGAGGTCGGCGAGGACGTCCTCGTCGTCGTGCCGCTCCTCCATGGCGCGCAGGTCGGCGAGCATCCCGGTGGCCAGCGCCTGCATCCGGCTCGCCGCGTTGGCGGTGGCGGACAGGGCGGTGGACCGTTCCTGCTCGGCTCGCCGGGCGCGCTCGGTCAGCCGGGCGTTGGCGGCGGTGAGCCGGGCGCGCTGGTCCTCCAGCTCGGCGGTGAGCCGGGCGCGTTCCTCGGCGAGCTCGGTGGTGTGCCGGGCCCGCTCATGGGTGAGTTCCTCGGTCAGCTGCACCCGTTCCTGGTCGAACTCCGTGCTCTGCCGGGCCCGGTCCTGCAACAGCCGCCCGGCGTCGAGGGTGACGGCCTCCAGGCGGCGGCGGGTGATCCGGGCGTTCTGCAGGGCGTGGACGGCCACGGCGACGGCCGTGGTCAGCAGCAGGGCGCCGATGCCGGTGCCGAGGGCGAGCGGGACGCGCTCCGACTCCGGCGCCCGGGCCACCGCGCCGGCGACCGCGAGCGCGGCGAGCACGGCGGTGAGCAGGGGGGCGGGCAGGAGGGTACGGGCGGTGGGTCGTTCGCCGGGCAGGCTGGGGGCGGTCATGAGTCGGGTCCTTGGTAGGGGGCCGCTGTCTGTTCCTGGGCGAGAAGCGACACCTGTCGCTCAATAAGCGGTCACTATATGAGAGTTGGTGATCAAATTGGGAAGGTTCTGGAGGCGTTCACAGGTTCCGGTGACACGGGGTGACGGTGCCTCAGGCGGCGCACGGTGACGGTCGGTGTGCCGTCACTGTCAGTGGCCGGATGCATGCTTGAGCCATGACGGATCTCGAGTCGGCGCTGCGGGCGGCCGTCCGGGGTGAGGTCGGGTTCGACGTCACGTCCCGGGCGCTGATGACCATGGACGCGTCCAACTACCGGAGGGTCCCGCTGGGTGTCGTGGCGCCC
>JABFXD010000217.1 GCA_013361925.1 Streptomyces sp.
CACGGAGCCACGGAGGTGCCGTGACCGGTCCGCCGCACCAACCAGGCCGGGTGGGCCGCAGGCTCCGCCGGGACGAACGGCGGCTGCACCGCCCGCCGCGTGGCGGCCGGACGATCGGCCTGAACCCGCCACGACGAAGCTCAGAAGGAAGTCACGACCACCCGGGCCACGTCGGGTTCCGCGAGGGCGGCGTACCCGGCGTCGAGGTCGGCCAGCGCGATGCGGCGGGAGACCAGGTCGTCCAGGGGGAGTTCCCCTCGCAGGTACAGCTCGGCACAGCGGGCGATGTCGCGGCGTGGGTCCCCGGCGCCCATGATCAGCCCCTGGATGCGTTTCTGCTCCAGCAGCAGGCGCGGCAGCGAGAGCCGTAGCTCCGCGCCGCCCGGCGCCAGGCCCACCAGGTGAACTCCGCCGCCCAGCCCGGTCATCCGCAGTGCCTGCTCCGCGGTCACCGCCGTGCCGACGAGGTCGAAGGCGTGGTTCACCCCGCCCCCGGAGAGGTCGCGTACGGCGCTCACGGCGTCGGTGCGCGTGGAGTTGACGACGTGTGTGGCGCCGAAGGCGCGCGCTCGGGCCAGCTTGCCGTCCTGGACGTCGATCGCGACGATGGGAGAGGCCTCGGCGAGGCGCGCCCCGCTGATCGCGCTCAACCCCACGCCCCCGGCGCCGATCACGGCGACGCTCTCGCCCGGCGCGACCCGTGCGCCGTTGAGCACGGAACCCACCCCGGTCAACACCCCGCAGCCGAGGAGGGCGGCTGGGGCGAAGGGCATCTCCCGTGGCACGGCGGTGAGTTGGTTCTCGTGGACGAGCGCATGCCGGGCGAAGCCGCCGAGGCCCATGCCCTGGGTGACGGGCCGGCCGTCGCAGCTGAGCCGCGGGCCGCCGTCGGCGGGGTCGCGCAGGGTGGCCTCGGGATGCCGGCACTGGTGCGTGCGACCGGCGTCGCAGGCCGCGCAGGCGCCGCACCACTGCACCAGGCAACCCACCACATGGTCACCGGCCTTGAAGGCGCGGGCCCGCGGGCCCGGCGCCACGACCTCTCCCGCGATCTCGTGCCCCAGGACCATGGGCAGGGGCAAGTGCCCCGGGTTGTGGGTGGCGAGGGTCAGGTCGGTGTGGCAGAGCCCGGCGGCTCGCACCTCCACCAGGACCTCGCGTCCGACGGGGTCGGTGATCTCGATGTCCTTGAGGACGAAGCCCTCACCGGCCCTCTCCACCACTGCGGCTTTCACGAGCGGACTCCTTGTACGGGGGACCGTCCCGGCGCGGCCGGGGTCAGACGCGGTCGAGGACGAAGTAGAAGAAGGGGCCGTGCTCGGCGAAGCCCTTGCCGTTCATGATTCCCATCAGGGTGTCCTCGTCGACCTGCTTGAAGTGGTCGAAGACCGGCTGGCCGTCGTAGACCATGGTGGCCGTCGACTCGCCGCGGAACTCGACCATCCACAAACTGGCCTCGCCCTTGCCGAGTTCGGTGTCGGAGAACAGCTCTCCGTCCGCGCCCCGCATGATCAGCGGCTTGGCGTCATGGGCGGCGAGGAACGTCTTGCCGTACCAACCGGAGCGCGCCAGCTTGCCGTTGAGCGGATGGCCGGTGTCGAACTCGCCGCCCCGCCAGCGGCCGAGGACCGCCTCGATGCGCACGGTCGGCAACGCGGCCCAGACGGCGTCGAGTTCCTCGTCCGAGACGGTGGTCTCCTTCTCCCGCAGGACGGCGAACCGGGTGCGTGCTTCCTCGATGTCCATACCTCTCCCGACCTCTCCCGACACCACTGTGAGAAACAAACAGTCACATCATGTCTCACTGTTTCCCGGGAGGGTAGGGCCCGACGCCAACGCCTCACATCTTCTCGGCGCCGGCCCGGATGGCCGCCCGGATACGGAAGTACGTCCCACAGCGGCAGATGTTGCGGATGCCGTCGAGATCGGCGTCGGTGATACCGCGGCCCTCCTCCGCCACGCGCCGCACGAGGGCGACGGCGGCCATGATCTGACCGGGCTGGCAGTAGCCGCACTGGGCCACGTCCTGGTCCAGCCACGCCTGCTGCATCGGATGGAGGTCCTCGTCCACCGTGGCGGCGAGCCCCTCGATCGTGGTGATCTCGTCGGTGGGGCCGAGCGCGCCGACGGGGACCCCGCAGGGGTTGACGGCCCTTCCGTTGAGGTGGCTGGTGCATGCCTTGCAGACGTTGATGCCGCATCCGTACTTGGGTCCGGTGACGCCGAGGAGGTCACGCAGGACCCACAACAGACGTACGTCATCGGCGACTTCGACGGTCACCTCTTCGCCGTTGAGGCGGAATGTGTGGGTGGGCACGGACGGGTCCTCCAGACGCTCGCTCATCGGACGTGGTCCAGGCCGTCGGTGGGCGACGGGGGGATCGGCGGGACGGTGGGCTTGGGCTCGAAGGAGAGGGTGTCGTGGTTGATCGGGAAGCTGGTCGGCATGGTGCCCGTGGCGCGGCCGTAGGCGCAGGCGACGGCGGCCATCGAGGCGGCGACGCCCAGCTCCCCGGCCCCGCCCGGTTCGCCCGTGGTGGTCGGCATGATGACGACCTCCAGTTCCGGCGGGGTGTTCCACTGGCGGGTGTAGAAGTAGTTGTCCCAGCTGGCCTCCAGGAAGTACCCGTCGCGCAGGTGCAGGCTGGAGGTCAGGGCCAGGGCGATGCCGTCCATGACACAGCCCGTCATCTGGGCGTCCAGACCACGGGGGTTGACCGTGAGGCCGACGTCCACGACACACACGGCCTTGGTGACGCGCGGTCCGGTGACGCCGTCGCGGACGGGCCGGTCGACGGTCTCCGGGCGGCAGTCGATCTCCACCAGCACGGCGTTGGCGGAGTGGTACTCGGTGTGGAGGGCGATCCCCTGGGCCACTCCATCGGGCAGTGACCGCCCCCAGTCGCCGACCTCGGCGGCCTTCTCCAGTACGGCCCGGGCCCGGTCGTCCTGGAGCAGGTCGAGGCGGTAGCGGTAGGGGTCCTTGCCCAGTTTCCGGGCGAGTTGGTCGACCATGATTTCCCGGGCGCAGACGACGTCGGGGGAGTAGACGTTGCGCATGCTGCCGGTGTTGAAGGTCTTGTCCGTCTCGCTGAGGAGCCGGCTGGTGACGCCGAACCGGTACGGCGTGGACTGGGAGAGCTGGAAGAACGTCTCGGAGAACCCGATGTCACCGACCGGCAACCGCGCGGCGAGCGCGGTGAAGATCTCGCCGAGCCCGTGACCGAGATCGGTGGCCACGCTGGTGTGCCGTTGCCGGTAGCCGATCACCGTGTCGCCGAGGTGGGCGATGTGCACGCGGGAGGTGGCCATGGGGTGGGTGCGGCCCTGCCGGGCGTCATCGGCGCGGTGCCACATGAGCTTCACCGCCTTGCCGATCTTCTGTGAGATCTCGGCGGCTTCGAGCGCGGCGTCGAAGAACAGTTTCCGGCCGAAGGACCCGCCGCCCTCGGTGACATGCACCGTGACCGAGCCGAGCGGCAGCTTCAGTTTCGCGGCGATCGCCTCCTGCGCGACGATCGGCGCCTTGAGGCTCGACCAGATCTCCGCACGGTCGGAACGTACGTCGGCTATGGCGCAGTTGGGCTCCAGCGCGCTGTTGCTGCGGAACGCGAACGTGAACCTGCCCTCCACGCTCGGCGCGAGCGGCGGTACTCCCAGGGGGAGTTCGGCGGACCGCAGCGCGTCGAGCACGGAGGCGTCGGACTTGCCCGCCGCGCTGCCCGCCTTCCAGCTCACCCGCAGGGCGCGGACGGCGTCGATGCACTGCCCGAAGGTCCGGGCACGCACCGCCACGCCGGTGGAGATCACGGCGAGGTCGGTGACGCCCGGCATGCCTCGTACCTCGGCCGCGTTCGCCACCGAGGCGACCGTGCCGTTGATGGTCGGCGCTCGACACACCATGGTCGGCAGGGCGCCGGGGACGTCGAGATCCAGGGTGAACGTCTTGCGTCCGGTGACGGCGGCGAGCGCGTCGACGCGGGGGTGAGGCCGGCCGATGACGGTGAACTCGGCGCCCGCTTTGAGGTCGACGGCCATCTGGAGGGTGTGCGGGCTCGCCGCGTCCTCGGCCAGCTCCCCGATGCCGGCGCTGCGACCTCCGGGACCGGTGATCACACCGGCCGCCAAGGTCAGGTCGCCGAGGTCGGCGTCCCAGCGGTGCGCGGCGGCCCGCAGCAGTCGGCTGCGGGCGACCGCGGCGGCGACCCGGACCGGGGTGTACGTCGAGACGGTGGTGTTCGACGCACCGGTGAGCTGGTTGAACACGAGTTCCGGGCGGGCGTCGGCCAGGGTGATCCGCACCCGTTCGACCGGCACGTCCAGCTCCTCGGCGATGAGCATGGCCGTCGAGGTGGTGATGCCCTGCCCCACCTCGGCCCTGGGCAGCGCGAAGGACACCGTGCCGTCCGAGGCGACCTCGATCTTGATGAGTGCGGACGTGGGCGCGGCGGCCGCGGTCATGACGTCGTTGAGGTCGAGCAGTTGGGTCAGGTCGGGTGAGGGGACGCCGGCCCGGGCCGGAGGTGCGGGCAGGAGCTCGGCGGCGGTCGTCAGGGTCGTGGCGGCCAGGACGTGACCGAGGAACCGCCGCCGGCCGAAGGCGTGCGGTTCCCCTGACCGGGCCGCGTGCTCACTGCCTGTCATCTGGGCTTCCTTCCGCGGTGGGTGTGGTTCAGGAGGGGCGGTTGGCATCGGGGATCTCCAGATGGATGCCCCGTCCTTCGGCCAGGAAGAGCAGGACG
>JABFXD010000365.1 GCA_013361925.1 Streptomyces sp.
GATCATGAGGACGGTGACGGTGGCCCACAGGAGATTGAAGACGCCGGTGAACATGGCGAGTTGGACCGTGCCGGCCCGCTCGACGGACCGGCCCGCGTCGAGTTCCTCCAGGAGTTCCTCCTGCCGGGGCAGGACGAAGGCGACGAGAACTCCGGCCGCCGCGGCGGTCAGCGCCATGGATGTGATCAGCCAGCCGCTGCCCAGCACGCCCATCGCGGCGGCCGTGGCGAAGCCGAGGAGGGGCACGGCCAGGCCGAGAGCGGCGTAGACGCGGCAGATGCGGTGCAGCAGGGCGGCGGTGCCCGCGCCCACCGGGTTCCCGCCCGCCCGGCGCACCGCGGGCGGGAACATGCTGGCCGCGACGGTGACGGGACCGACGGCGACGATGGCGGCGAGGACATGGAGGGACAGCAGGAGCTTGGTCATCGAGGTGAGGTCCAGGGTAGGTCGAGCAGGGTCGGCGGCCCACGTTAGGGATCTTCCTGAGCGACGCACAGGGGCTGGAACGACAGGAACCAACGGATTCCCGCCAAGACGCCCGACCAGCACTTCTCACCCTGACCCGGGGTGACGGAGCTGGCGGGAACCTGCCTATCGTGGCCGTCATGCACACCGTGGCGATCCTGGCTCTCGATCTGGTCGTGCCGTTCGACATGGCGGCGCCGATGCAGGTCTTCGACTGGACGCGGCTGCCCGACGGCCGAAGCCCCTACCGGGTCCGGCTCTGCGCCCGGACTTCGGAGGTACGGGCCGACGGGGGCTTCTCACTCCGCGTGGAGCGCGGCCTGGAGGCGCTGGCGGACGCGGACACGATCATCGTGCCCGGCTGCTCCCCCGAGGCGGGGCCGACCCCCGCTCCCGTCCTCGCCGCCCTGCGGCAGGCGGCCGAGGCCGGCACCCGGATCGCCTCGGTCTGCGCGGGCGCGTTCGTCCTCGCGGAGGCCGGGCTGCTGGACGGGCTGCGCGCCACCACCCACTGGGTGGCCGCGGGCGAACTGGCCCGCCGCTTCCCCCGGGTCCGGGTGGAGCCGGACGTGCTCTACGTCGACAACGGGCGGATCCTCACCTCGGCGGGTGCCGCCGCGGGCCTCGACCTGTGTCTGCACATGATCCGGCGCGACTTCGGGTCGGCCGTGGCCGCCGACGCCGCGCGGATGTCCGTCATGCCTCTCGAACGGGAGGGCGGGCAGGCCCAGTTCATCGTGCACGACCATCCGCCCGTGCCGCGCGGCTCGACCCTCGAACCGGTCCTGGAGTGGATCGAGGACCACCTGGCCCAGGAGATCACCCTGGGCGCGATGGCGTCCCGGTCCGGGATGAGCGAACGCACCTTCAGCCGCCGGTTCCGTGAGCAGACCGGCACCACACCGCTGCAGTGGCTGCTGCGGGCGCGGGTGCGGCGCGCCCAGTACCTGCTGGAGAACAGCGACCATCCGATCGAACGCATCGCGCGGCAGGCCGGATTCGGTTCCCCGACCGCGTTCCGCGAACGGTTCAGACGCGTGGCCGGAACCAGCCCGCAGGCCTACCGCGCGGCGTTCCACGGGGCGCCGCAGACCCCGGCGCCCCGCTGAACCCGGGCTACAACAAGGCGTCCGCCTTGTCGAGGGCGTCGTGGACGGCGGTGGCGCCCATCAGGACGCACAGGGTGTAGCTCACGTCCTCCAGCTCCCTCGCGACCATGACGTCCCCTCGCTCCGCGTGGGCGATCCGGAGTGACGCGTACCGCGTGAGCAGCTTCCTGACGACCTTAGGGTCCGGCACGAGCACGAAAGGCCCCTCTCTCCACGATCCGTTGGGCGGGAACCGGCGGCGAAGCGGTCATATCTCCCGCCTCCCGGCCCGCAATTGACGGAATCCTGGCTGTCCGTGCCCGAGTACCGCTCGATTCCGGCCTGCGGGAGACCCACAGGAGTGACGTTCCGGCGACCCTGGAACCGACCCGCTTCCCCACGGGCCGTCGGCAGTTGAACAGGGCGCAGACCCTCGCACGAACGGTGTACGCCATGAACTGCCTCACCCGCCTGCTCTGCGCGCTCTACGTCGCCACGAGCGCCGGACTCTCCTGGACCGCGGTCCTTCAGTACCGGCACGGCCCCACCTGGGCCGTGTACCTCTGCGCCGCCGCGAGCCTCGTCCCGGTCATCGCCGTCGTCCGCGAGGCCGAATGGCACGAGCTCACGAAGGCCGGTCACGCCGGTTCGGTGACCGGCCTCGACCTCGCCGAGGCCGCCGACGACGTCGTTCAGGCCGAACTCGACGCCGCGTGCTGCGAACGCTGGTGGACGAGCTGCGGCACCGACCACGACACACGCTGCCCGCACCGCGTCCCGCGCAGCAGCGCGGCCTGAGACCGGGACGGCACCACCGCACGGCCGCAGCAGCGCGGTCCGAGGCGGCGCACCGGCACCGCCGGCAGACCGTTCCCCTCCGCCGCCCGTCGGTCGAGGCCCCGCTCCACGTCAGGGGGACCTCGACCCGGCCTCGACCGACGGGACTCAGGCGACCTGCCCGCTGTGCAGCGCCGTGTACGCGCCGCCCCTGCGCAGCAGTTCCTCGTGTGTGCCGATCTCCTGGATACGCCCCTCGCCCATGACGACGATCCGGTCCGCGCCCCGCACGGTGGACAGCCGGTGGGCCACCACGAAGGTGGTGCGCCCGTGCAGGAGCCGGGCCAGGGCCTCCTGGACGAGCGCCTCCGAGCGGGTGTCCAGCGCCGAGGTGGCCTCGTCGAGGACGAGGACCCGGGGGTCCCGGATCAGGGCGCGGGCGATGGCGAGCCGCTGCCGCTGACCGCCGGACAGCCGGGCCCCGCGCTCGCCGACGACCGTGTCCAGGCCCTTCGGCAGCCGGTCCACGAACTCCAGCGCGTTGGCGTCGCGCAGCGCGGCGCGCACGGTCTCCTCGTCGGCCTCGTCCTCCATGCCGTAGGCGACGTTCTCCCGGATCGTGCCGTCGAACAGGATCGACTCCTGCGGCACCACCGACACGAACCGCCGGTAGGTGCGCAGGTCGAGGTCGTTCATGTCGGTGCCGTCGAGCAGCAGCCGGCCCGAGGTCGGGCGGATGAAGCCGATGACGAGGTTGAGGACGGTGGACTTGCCCGCCCCGGAGGCACCCACGAGGGCGACGGTCTCGCCGGGCCGCACCGAGAGGGTGAAGTCGTGCACGGCGGGCCGCTCGCCCTCCCCGTAGGTGTGGCCGACCCGATCGAAGGCGACGGCCCCGCGGACCTCGCCGACCTCGGACTTGCCCGCGTTGTCCTCCAGTTCGGGCGCCTGGAGGACCTCGCCCACCGAACGCACCGACTCCAGGCCCTTGGTGATGACCGGTGCGAGACCCGCCAACGTGGTCGTGGAGTTGGTGAGGGTGGTGAGGAACGCGCTGAGCATCACCACGTCGCCGGGGGTGACACCCCAGACGTCGTAGTACGACACCAGCGCCGCGCCCGCGAGGACGAGCACGCCGACGACGTTGAGCACCACCCAGGCCAGCGAGCCGAAGCGGCCGTTGACGAGGTCGAGGCGGTTGCCCGAGGTGAGCAGCCGGTCCAGGGTGCCGTCCATCCGGCGCAGCGCCTTGCGCTCCAGGCCGTGGGCGCGGGTCACGGGGATCAGCCGGGTCATCTCGGTCACCCGCGACGACAGGGTCTCGACCTCGTGCCGGAAGTGCTCGTTGTGGGTGCGCAGCCGGGCCCTGAGGCGGGCCACGACGAGGGCCGCGGCGGGGACGACGACGAGGAACACCGGCAGGAACTCCGGGGTCCGGATGCCGATGATGACCAGGCCGCCGATGAGCACGGTGCCCGCGCCGAGGCCGGTCTCCGCGGTCTGCTGCACCATCTGCTCGACGGTCTCCACGTCCCGTACGACCTTGGCCTGGAGCACGCCCGCGCTGACCCGGGAGTGGTAGCCGATGGAGAGCTGCTGCATGCGGGTGCACAGGGCGGAGCGCAGCGAGGTGCCCATGCGACGCACGCTGCCGTACAGGAGACGGACGTAGAGGACGTGCAGGGGGTAGTTGACCAGCAGGATGAACAGGATGATCCCGGTGCTGAGCCAGAGGTCGGTGATCGGCCCGTGCTGGACGACGGTGTCGATGATGGACGCGGTGATCAGCGGGAGCAGCCAGATGGGGCTGTGCTTGACCGTGAAGATGCCGACCGCCGCGGCGAGGCGGCGACGGTCGGCGCGGAACAGATAGGCGAGGGTGCGGATGGGGTGCTCGCCCCGGTAGCGGTGGTCGAGCGGTCTCTCCAACGGCGAGGCCATTGGCGGTGGTCCTTCCCAGGTTTCGGGTGGTCGGGCAAGCACTCCATCAGGGCCCGCCCGGCTGGGCAAGCGCTTTCTGCCCGGGCTTCCCTGGGCTACACCTGGTCGAGCGTGTCGATCTCCTCGGCGCTCAGGACGAGTTCGGCCGCGGCGAGGGAGTCGAGGATGGTCTCCGGCCTGCTGGACCCCGGGATCGGTACGACGACCGGCGACCTGGCGAGCATCCAGGCCAGGCACACGCGCTGCGGGCTCACTCCGTGCGTCTCGGCGATCCGGGCGAACGGCGCGTAGGCGGAGCCGAGTTCACGGGCCCGGGAGATGCCGCCGAGGGGGCTCCAGGGCAGGAAGGCGACACCGAGTTCGTCGCACAGGTCCAGCTCAGGCTCGCTGGAGCGGAAGGCCGGGGAGAACTGGTTCTGCACGGAGACCAGGCGTCCCCCGAGGATCTCGTTCGCCTGCCGGATCTGC
>JABFXD010000838.1 GCA_013361925.1 Streptomyces sp.
CCGTCAGCCGGTGTTGCGCAGGCCCGCCGCGACACCGTTGACGGTGAGGAGCAGGGCGCGGGCCAGGGTCGGGTCGGCCTCCTCGCCGGCGGCGGCCGCGTCGCGCTGGCGCTTGAGCAGGGCGACCTGGAGGTAGGAGATCGGGTCGAGGTAGGCGTCGCGGATGGCGAACGTCTGCTTCAGGACGGGCTGGGCGTCGAGGAGTTCGCTCTCGCCGGTGACCCGCAGGACCTCGGCGACGGTGAGCGCGTGTTCGGCCTCGATGGCGGTGAAGACGTGCTGGAGCTCGGCCGGGACGAGGGTCTCGACGTAGTGGCGGGCGATGCGCAGGTCGGTCTTCGCGAGGGTCATCTCGACGTTGGAGATGAAGTTGCGGAAGAAGTGCCACTGCCCGTGCATCTCGTCGAGCACGGTGTCGAGGCCCGCCTCGCGCAGCGCCTTGAGGCCGGAGCCGACGCCGAACCAGCCGGGGACGATCTGGCGGGACTGGGTCCAGCCGAACACCCAGGGGATGGCGCGCAGTCCGTCGAGGGAGACGCCCGAGCCGGGTCGGCGGGAGGGCCGGGAGCCGAGGTGGAGGTCGGCGAGCTGGTCGACGGGGGTCGACGCGACGAAGTACGTCGGCAGGTCCGGGTCCTCGACCAGCTTGCGGTACGCGGCGTGCGCGGCGTCGGACACGACGTCCATCGCGGCGTCCCAGCGGGCGAGGGCCTCGTCGGACTGGCGGGGGGAGGTGTGCAGGGCGGAGGCCTGGAGCGTGGCCGCGACCGTGAGCTCCAGGTTCTCGCGGGCGAGCGAGGGGACCAGGTACTTGTCGGAGATGACCTCGCCCTGCTCGGTCACCTTGATCTCGCCCTCCAGGGTGCCCCAGGGCTGGGCGAGGATCGCGTCGTGCGAGGGGCCGCCGCCGCGGCCGACGGTGCCGCCGCGGCCGTGGAAGAGCCGGAGCCGGACGCCGTAGCGGTGGGCGACGTCGCGCAGGCGGCGCTGGGCGCGGTGGATCTCCCACTGGGAGGTGGTGATGCCGCCGAACTTGGAGGAGTCGGAGTAGCCGAGCATGACCTCCTGGACGTCCCCGTTCAGCGCGACCAGGCGCCGGTAGGAGGGGTCGGAGAGCATGTCCTCCAGGATCGTGTCGGCGGCCTTGAGTTCGTCCGTCGTCTCCAGGAGCGGCACGATGCCGATCTTGGCCCAGCCGGCGTGCAGGTCGATGAGACCGGCTTCGCGGGCGAGGACGGCGGCGGCGAAGACGTCGTCGGCGCCCTGGCACATGGAGATGATGTACGACTCGATGACCTCGGGGCCGAAGACGTCGAGGGCGCGCTTGACGGTGTGGAAGACACCGAGGGTCTTCTCGCCGGCGGCGTCCAGGGGTGCCGGGGTGGGCGCCAGCGGACGCCGGGACCGCAGCTCCTTCGCCAGCAGCTTGCCGCGGTAGTCGCGGGGCATGTCGGCGTAGCGCCAGGACTCCTCGCCGAGGCGGTCGAAGAGCTGGCCGAGGGCGTGGTGGTGGGCGTCGGCGTGTTCGCGGACGTCCATCGTGGCGAGCTGGAGGCCGAAGGCGGCGAGCGTACGGATCGTACGGTTCATGCGGCCCTCGGCGAACAGGCCGCCGCGGTGTTCGCGCAGGGAGGTCTGGATGAGGGTGAGGTCGTTCAGCAGTTCGCTGGTGCCGAGGTAGTCGCGGCCCGGCTCGTGCGGGGTGTTCCTGGCGAGCCGCTGCTTGGTGTTCTCCAGCTTCTGGCGGATCGCGGTGGCCTTGAGCCGGTAGGGCTCCTCGGCGTTGAGGCGCTTGTAGCGGGGGCTGATCTCCGGAAGGCGTTCGAGGTCTTCGCGCAGGGACTCCAGCAGCTCTTCCGTCGCTCCGGTGTAGCGGATGGAGTTGGAGAGGAAGCCGCGCAGTTCGTCGATGAGGTCGAGGGCGTCGTTGATGCCGTGCTCGTGCTGGAGGATCAGGACGTCCCAGGTGACCTGGGGGGTGACGTTGGGGTTGCCGTCGCGGTCGCCGCCGATCCAGGTGCCGAACGTCAGGGGCCGCGTGGCTTCGGGGAGGGTGACGCCGACGCGCTCCAGTTCGGCGGTGAGGTCCTCCAGGACGTCGCCGACGGCGCCCGCGTGGAGTTCGTCGAGGTAGTAGATGGCGTTGCGGGACTCGTCGGTGACCTCGGGGCGTACGACGCGCAGCTCGTCGGTCTGCCAGACGAGGTCGATGTTCTCGGCCAGGCGGGTGTCGTAGCGGCGGCGGTCGGTCTCCAGGACCGGGGTCTCCAGGAGTTCGGCGATGCGCCGGAGCTTGTTCAGCACCGAGCGGCGCGCGGCCTCCGTGGGGTGGGCCGTGAAGACGGGGCGCACGTTGAGGTTCTGCACGGTGGCGCGCAGGTGCTCGGGGTCGGCGTCCTTGAGCCGGTCGGCCGTTCGGGCGAGGAGGCCGCCCTCGGCGGCGCGCTTGGCGCGCAGTTCGCGGCCTCGGTGCACCTGTTCGGTGACGTTGGCCAGGTGGAAGTAGGTGGAGAAGGCGCGCACCAGCTTGGCGGCGGTCTCCAGTTCCGTGCCCCGCAGCAGCTCGGCGGCGGCGTCACCGTCCTCGCGGGTGAGGCGGCGGACCTTCTCGACGAGCTCCAGCAGCTCCGGGCCCTCCTGGCGGACGAGGGTCTCGCCGAGGAGGTCACCGAGTCGCCTGATGTCGGCGCGCAGCTCGGCGGAGGTGGTCTCCTGAGAAACGGTCTGGTCGTCGGCACTGCTCACAGGTGCGGCTCCTTGCAGTGTTGAAGCTCGTCCGGGAGGGAACCCGGATGTCGGTCGCACGGCGGCTGCCGCATACGGGCCGGTCATCCGGGAAGAAATGAGAGCGGACCGCGCTGTCCGAACGACTCCAGGATAGGTGCCGGTCGGGACGCGCAGACTCTCGGGCTCTTGCCGTCGGGCGACGCGCTGCCATACTTACGTCGCCGTAGGTTACGGAACCGTAGGGAAGTCCCGCTCGACTCCCGCGCGGTTACCGGTACCACGATTCTTCTCCAACCCTCGAACCCCACAGGGGACGCCCCAATGACCACAAGGTCCGATGTGATCGAAGACGCCCCGAAGGCGAACGACGGCTCATCCATGCCCTCCGCCACACTCGGCGGGGAGCAGAAGCGCGGGATCGAACAGATCACGCTGCTGCTCTTCATCATCGTTCCGTTCCTGGCGTTGCTGGCGGCGGTTCCGCTGGCGTGGGGATGGGGGGTGAGCTGGCTGGACCTCGGCCTGATGGTCTTCTTCTACTACCTCGGCTGCCACGGCATCACGATCGGTTTCCACCGCTACTTCACGCACGGCTCGTTCAAGGCCAAGCGCCCCTTGCGGATCGCGCTGGCGATCGCGGGGTCGATGGCGGTCGAGGGCCCGCTGGTGCGCTGGGTGGCCGACCACCGCAAGCACCACAAGTTCTCCGACGCGGAGGGTGACCCGCACTCTCCGTGGCGGTTCGGCGAGACGGTTCCGGCGCTGATGAAGGGCCTGTGGTGGGCGCACATCGGCTGGATGTTCGACGAGGAGCAGACGCCGCAGGAGAAGTACGCGCCGGATCTGATCAAGGACCCGGCGATCCGTTCGATCTCCCGTCACTTCATCTACTGGACGATGCTGTCGCTGGCGCTGCCGGCCGTGATCGGCGGTCTGGTGACGATGTCCTGGTGGGGCGCGTTCACCGGATTCTTCTGGGGTTCGCTGGTCCGGGTCTGCCTGCTGCACCACGTGACGTGGTCGATCAACTCGATCTGCCACGCGGTGGGCAAGCGGCCGTTCAAGTCGCGGGACCGTTCGGGCAACGTGTGGTGGCTGGCGGTGCTGTCCTGCGGTGAGTCCTGGCACAACCTGCACCACGCCGACCCGACGTCGGCGCGGCACGGGGTGATGCGCGGCCAGGTGGACTCCTCGGCGCGGCTGATCCGCTGGTTCGAGATGGCCGGCTGGGCGTACGACGTGCGCTGGCCGTCACGCTCGCGTATCGATTCGCGGCGTAACACCGAGGAAGACGGCTCCCGGCGCCGGAAGGACAGCGTCGAGGCGGCATGATTGACGCCGTGGCGACCGACTCGAGCAGCACCGAGAGCAATGAGAAGCCCCGGCGTGCGCGCCGTACCCGGATGACGGGTGCCCAGCGCCGGGAACAGCTGCTTGAGATCGGTCGCGCCCTCTTCGCCGCCAAGGGCTTCGACGCCACGTCGGTGGAGGAGATCGCGGCGAAGGCCGGGGTGTCCAAGCCGGTGGTGTACGAGCACTTCGGCGGCAAGGAGGGGCTGTACGCGGTGGTGGTGGACCGCGAGATGCGGCGGCTGCTCGACATGGTGACGAGTTCGCTGACCGCGGGTCACCCGCGTGAGCTGCTGGAACAGGCGGCGTTCGCGCTTTTGGACTTCATCGAGGAGTACACGGACGGCTTCCGCATCCTGGTCCGTGACTCGCCCATCCCGCAGTCGACGGGTTCCTTCGCGTCGCTGATCTCGGACATCGCGACCCAGGTGGAGGACATCCTGGGCCGCGAGTTCAAGAGCCGCGGCTTCGACCCCAAGCTGGCCCCGCTGTACGCGCAGGCGCTGGTCGGCATGGTCGCGCTGACCGGCCAGTGGTGGCTGGACGTGCGCCGTCCGAAGAAGGCGGAGGTCGCCGCGCACCTGGTGAACCTGGCCTGGCACGGCCTGGACGGCATGGAGGCGAAGCCGCATCTGATAGGGCGCCGCAAGAGCTGAGC
>JABFXD010000611.1 GCA_013361925.1 Streptomyces sp.
CGCAGCCCGGGCCGGGCGGCGACGAGCGGGGCGAGCCTCGGATCGGCGCCGAGGCGCTCGTCGACGGCGTACGGATCGGCGTCGAGGTCGAGGAGCCGCCGCAGCCGGCCGACGGCGGTGGTCAGATCGCGCAGGTCGGTGAGGTGCAGCCGGGCGTCGAGCCAGCCCCGGGGCCGCTCGTCGACGGCGACGATCCCGGTGCCGTACGGCAGCCGGAGGGTCCGCCGGTAGATCCGCCTCCCGGAGACCCCGCTGACCTCCTCGACACCGGGTACTGCCTCGGCGGCCAGGACGTCGAAGACTGCGGAGGACTGATAGGGCCCCCGATAGGCGAGCCGCAACGGCACGCCGGCCGCCGGGGTGGCCGTGCGCCGCGATCCGGGGGCGGCGGCCCGCAGCTCGCTCGGGGTGGAGGCGTACACGGTCCGGATCGTGTCGTTGAACTGCCGCACACTGGCGAATCCGGCGGCGAACGCGATCTGGGTGACCGGCAGCTCGGTGGTCTGGAGCAGGATCCGTGCGGTGTGGGAGCGCTGGGCCCGGGCGAGGGCGACGGGACCGGCGCCGAGCTCGGCGGTGAGCTGCCGCTGGACCTGCCGGGCGCTGTACCCCAGCCGCCCGGCGAGCCCCGCGACGCCCTCCCGGTCGACGACCCCGTCGCCGATCAGCCGCATCGCCCGCCCCACCACGTCGGCCCGCACGTTCCACTCCGCCGACCCCGGCACCGCGTCCGGCCGGCACCGCCGGCAGGCCCGGAACCCCGAGCCCTGAGCGGCGGCGGCGGTCGCGAAGAACCGCACGTTCCGCCGCCTCGGCGTGACGGCCGGGCAGCTGGGACGGCAGTAGATCCCGGTGGTGGAGACGGCGAAGAAGAACTCCCCGTCGAACCGCCCGTCCCGGCTACGCACGGCCTCGTACCTGCTGTCTTCGTCCATCACACGTCCAGTGTGCGTCCTGGACACAGACACGGCTGGCGGATTTCAGACACGGCACTCGAGGTGCTTCTAGGGGCGCGGGGAACTGCGCGACCAGCCACAACCGGCCCGCAGCCGCCCCACACCCTGAGCGGCACCCCCTTAGGCGCTACGCCCACCGCCCCCGCTTCACCTCCATCGCCGCCTTCCCCTCGGCCCCCCGCTTCTTCCACTCCCGCCGAAGCTCCGCACGGACCCGCGCATCGGTCTTCGCGACGATCCGCTGGTTCTCCCGCATCAGCTTCCGATAGCTCTCCAGCCGCCGCTCCCCCAGCTCACCGGAGTCGATCGCGGCCAGCACCGCGCACCCCGGCTCACTCTCGTGCGCGCAGTCATGGAACCGGCACGCGCCGGCGAGCTCCTCGATCTCGGAGAACACCTGCCCGACGCCGATCTCGGCGTCGAAGAGCCCGACGCCGCGCAGCCCGGGCGTGTCGATGAGGACACCCCCGCCCGGCAGCACGAGCAGATTCCGGGTGGTGGTCGTGTGCCGCCCCTTCCCGTCGACGTCACGAGCGGCCTGGACCTCCATGACGTCCGAGCCGACAAGGGCATTGGCCAGCGTCGACTTCCCGGCGCCGGACTGCCCGAGCAGCACCGACGTACCGCCGGAGGCCACCGCCGCGAGGACGTCGAGCCCGTCCCCGTCGAGGGCGCTGACGGTCAGCACCGGCACACCCGGCGCGGTCGTCTCCACGTCCTCGACGAGATGCGCGAGCGTCACGGCGTCCGGGACGAGGTCGGCCTTGGTGAGGACGACGACGGGCTGCGCCCCGCTCTCCCAGGCGAGGGCGAGGAACCGCTCGATGCGGCCGAGGTCGAGGTCGACGGCCAGCGACACGGCGACGATGGCGTGGTCGACGTTGGCGGCGAGGATCTGCCCCTCGGACCGCTTGGAGGAGGTGGAGCGCACGAAGGCGGTACGGCGCGGCAGATACGTCCGTACGTAGCGCGGGTTGCCGCCGGGTTCGACGGCGACCCAGTCGCCGGTGCACACGACCCGCAGCGGGTCGTGCGGGGTGACGAACGCGGTGTCGGCGCGCAGCGTCCCGTCGGCGGTGACGACGTCGCACTGCCCGCGGTCGACGCGGACGACCCGCCCGGCGAGCAGTCCTTCGGCGTCGTAGCGGGCGAACATGTCCGCCCATGCGTCGTCCCAGCCGTAGGGGGCGAGCGCGGAGAAAACAGAAGAAGTGGAGCTGGACGAGCTGGAGGAAGTCAAGGGTGACCCTTCACAGGGCGGCCCCGGCAAGGAAGTTGGGTGAGGTCAGCCGGTGGCCGCGGAGGTGGACGTGATGATCTGGATGCGAGCAGCGCTCATCGCAATGACAGCCATCGGTCGACACCTCCTCGTAAAAGCTCACCCGGCCGGTTCGTCCGGCGGGAACGTGCACACCGTATCCGGGACCCCCTCGGGCCCGTCAACCGAATTAATCAGGACTTCGTGCAGGCCTGCCCGTTCAGCGTGACGTCGTATCCCGGCGCGTTCGCCCCCTGCCAGGAGGCGAGGAAGCCGAAGGCGAGGCTGTCGCCCGCCGCGACGGTCTTGTTGTAGTCGGCGGCGGTGGCGGTGACGCGGGTGCCGCTCTGGCTGAAGTCCGCGTCCCACATCTGGCCGACCTTCTGGCCGTCCTTGAAGGACCAGGCGACCCGCCAGTCGTCGAGGGCCTGGCCGGTGGTGACGGTGAGGGTGGCCTGGAAGCCGTCGGGCCACTGGTTGACGAGGGTGTACGCGTAGGTGCAGGCGGCCGTCCCGGTCGTGGCGGGGGCCGGTTTGCCGTCGTCGTGCGCGGCGGAGGACGTGGTGCCCTGGGGTTCGGGGTCGGGGTTCTCCCGGGTGGGCGAGCCCTGGGTGTCGCTCGCGGTGGGGGTCGGCGAGCCCGACGGGCTCGGGGTGGCGGAGGGCAGTGTGGTGCCGGGGTCGGCCGCGACCGGCTGGCGGTCGGCGGAGTCGCCGGGGCCGGCGGAGCCGTCGTCCATGCCGCCGTCGCCGAACGGCATCATCGAGACGCCGAGCGCCAGCAGCGACACCAGGACGGCGGTGACGAGGAGGCCGTTGCGGACCACGCGCGCCTTGTGCGCGCCGGGATTGGGGGGTCCGGCGTCGGCCTGTTCCGGGCGTCCGGCGCCCAGCCGCACCTCGGCGGCCCGGCGGCGGCGCTCCAGATAGGCGAGGCCGCCCCAGCCGATCACCCCGCCCGCGAGCGCCGCGGGCAGCCCGCCTCCGTGCAGTCGCAGACAGGCCGCCGCCTCCGCGCACTGGACGCAGGTGGCGAGGTGCCGGGAGAGGTCCTCGGGGGTGCCGGCGCCGGAGGACCGGGTGACCGCGTCGAGGAGGCGGGCGTAGCTGCGGCACTGCGCCGCCATCGGGGTGTCGAGGTGGTTGCGGTGGCTGCGGTCCCTGAACAGGCCGCGCACCTGGGCGAGTTCCTCGGACACGTTGGCCGGGTCGAGGCCGAGCCGGCGGGCCACCACGGGCAGCGGCAGCGCCTCCACCTCGGCCAGCCAGAGCAGATCGGCGTCGTTCTCCTGCATGTCGCGCAGGCCGCGCAGGGCGAGCGGGCGCTGCAACGGCGGGCCGGTGTAGCGTTCGGCCTTGTCCGAGTTGAGCCACAGCCGCAGTTCGGGGTCGAGTGTGTGGCCCTGTCCGTCGGACTCCCAGCCGGCCGCGGTGGTCCGTACGGCGGTCAGCAGCAGCGGGATCATGGGCAGCCGGGGGGCTCGCCGGCCGGCGCCGCGGCCCGGGCTCGTGTCGGCGGACCTGGCCTCGCGCATGCCGAGCGCGAAGGCCTCCGCGGCGAGTTGGTTCGCCGCGGCCGACCCGGACGTGCACAGGTCGGCATAGGAGAGGACCGCGTCCCAGCACTCCGAGAACAGCGCGGCCTCGGTGGCGTCATGGGGGGTCGGCAGGTCGGGCATCGGTCTCCTGCATCCAGAGCGAGGTCAACTCACCTTATTGGCAACGGAGTTGTGGGGAACCTCGCGACAGTGCACGAGCTTTTCACGGGTTCCACACAACTGACAAGCGGGCTATTCATATCCGGTTACCGGGAGTTGGAGGGCGCCCACGCCGCGTTGCCCTTGTTGTGCCTGTTGCGCCTGTTCCTTCTGGTGTCGCTTCTGGATACATACGCAGAGAAGGCCCGGACGTCTCGATCCGGGCCTTCTCGCTGTCTCTGGAGCCGATTACGCCTCGACGGGCTCCTGCGCCGGCAGGCTGTCCATGAAGGAGCTCACGGAGAAGACGGCACGGCCGGCGCCGGGCTCGCCGTAGCCGGGGGGCGAGGAGAGGCCGAACTCCTCCATCGTCCGGCGATAGGCCTGGAGCAGCCGGATGTGGTACTCCAGCGGCGCGCCCTGCGGGTTGGCCTTGCCCAGCGGGGTCGTCGGCTCGGGGCACCAGGTGGTGAAGCGGGGCGTGATGCCCTGCGACATGAAGAAGCGCAGGCCCTCCGTGGTCGACGCGATCGCCTCGTCGACCGTCTTGAAGCCGAAGGGCTCGGCCATCTCCACACCGGCCACGAAGTTGGGGATCACGTTGCGGGCGCCGAAGATCTCCGCCGAGTCGAGGATGCGCTTGTGCCACTCGTCGCGGCCGACGTAGCGCTCCTTGCCGGGGCAGTACATCTTGAACAGGTACTCGTCCCACACCTCGTAGTTGGGGTGGTAGATCTGCACGCCGTAGTCCTTGAACCGCTGCACGTCGTCCTTGGGCAGCGCCTGGGCGACGACCTTGCCGATCCAGCGGCCCGGGAAG
>JABFXD010000765.1 GCA_013361925.1 Streptomyces sp.
CGGCGCGCGTCGCACTCCACGATCGGGATCTCCGGGGCCAGGTCGAGCGCGCTGCGCAGGTCCGCGACGGGGTAACGCGGCCCGTCCGGGAAGCTGTTGACGGCGACGACGAAGGGCACTCCGCGCTCCTCCAGCCGTCCTATGACGTCGAAGCTGACTTCGAGGCGGCGGGTGTCGACGAGGACCACCGCGCCGAGCGCGCCTTCGAACAGGCCGTTCCACAGGAACCAGAAGCGTTCCTGGCCGGGGGTGCCGAACAGGTACAGCACGAGCTGGTCGGTGATGCTGATACGGCCGAAGTCCATGGCGACGGTGGTGGCCGTCTTGGTGTCGGAGCCGAAGTTGTCGTCGACCCCGATCCCGGCCTGCGTCATGGTCTCCTCGGTGGTCAGCGGCCGGATCTCGCTGACCGAGCCGACCATCGTCGTCTTGCCGACTCCGAAGCCGCCCACGATCACGATCTTCACCGCGGCCTGGGCCGTGTGCGGCAGATGATCCTCTGAGCGTGGTCCGGGGATGGTGTCAGAGCCTTTGAAGTCCATGCATCACCGCTTCGAGAAGGGAACGGTCGGGGAGCGCCTGCCGGACGATCGGGGCGCGCGCCTGCACCAGTTCGGCCGTCAGCATCTCGGTGAGCAGCACGGTCACCACGCTGAACGGCAGGTTGAGATAGGCCGAGAGCTCGGCCACCGAGAGGGGTGCCGTGGTGAGCCGGAGCATCGCCGTCTGCTCGGGCGTCGCGGAGGGCGGTGGGTCGGCGCGCGCCACGATTAACGTGACGAGGTCGAGGTCGGCGCGCTCGCCGTCCGGTCCCGCGACCACGTACAGGCGTTCCGGAGGGCGCTTTCCACCGCCCTCCCCCTCGGACTTGGGGACCGGTTCGACGACTTCGGGACTGGGGTATCGCCGCTGGCGTTGCGGAGGAGTCATACGGTCTGGCCGTTGCGCCTGGGCGGACTGGTCAGATGGGCCCCGATCCGGACGACCAGGTCGCGCATTCTGTTGCTCATCAGTCCTGGTTCGGCGACCACGTCGGACAGGACCGCGAGGTACGCGTTGGGGCCCGCGGCCATCAGATAGAAGTAGCCGCCGTTGATCTCGATGAGGACCATCTTCATCCGGCCGTCGCTGCCCGGGATCTCGTGGGCGACGGCACCGGCGAGGCTCTGGAGCCCCGCGCAGGCCGCGGCGACCCGGTCGGCCGCGTCCGGGTCGCCGCCGTGGCGGGCGATGCGCAGTCCGTCGGCGGAGAGCACCACGATCATCTCGATGCCCGGTACGCCATCGGCGAGATCCTTGAGCATCCAGTCGAAGTTGGCGCGCTGCTGGATCACTTGTGGTCCCTCTCGTCGTCGGCCTCGATGCGGGCCGGCTCGGTGGTCTGCTGGGTGAGTGCGGTCGGGTCCGGGTCGCCCTTGAGTCCGTTCCAGAACGCCTCGACCCACAGGCCGGGTTCGGGTTCCTTCTGCTCCGGCACGGGGGCGGGGGCGGGCGTCGACCAGATGGACGGCTTGCCCTCCCGCTCGGCCTTCTCGGCGGCGGCCTGTTCGGCGAGCCGCTGGCTGAGCGGGATCTTGACCCGACTGCGGCGCTGCGGCAGCCCGCCCGCGGTCCATTCGGTCACCTCGGGGACCTCGTCCTCCATGGACACGGTGGCCGGGATGCGGGGGCTGGTGGGGCGGCGCCTCTTGGGTGCGCGCTTGGGACCTTCGAGCGCACCTTCGGTCTTCGGCACGGCGCCGGCGCCGATGCCGTGGGCGAGTCCGGGGGCGGGCTCGCTGGTCATCATCTCGCGCGGTACGACGAGCACGGCGCGGACACCGCCGTACGCCGAACTGCGCAGCGAGACCTGCATGTCGTACTGCGAGCACAGGCGCCCTACGACGGCCAGGCCCAGGCGCGGGGAGTCGCCGAGGTCCTGGAGGTCGACGCCTGCCTGGGCCCGCTCCAGCATGCCCTCGGCCTTGTTACGGGCCTCCTCGCTGAAGCTGACGCCGGCGTCCTCGATCTCGACGGCGACGCCGGTCTGCACCTCGGTCGCGGTGACGTGGACCTTGGTCTGCGGCGGCGAGTAGCGGGTGGCGTTGTCCAGGAGTTCCGCGACCGCGTGGATGACCGGCTCGACGGAGATGCCGCGGATGTTGACCTGGGCGATGGAGTCCAGCTTGATGCGGCGGTACTCGAGGATGCGGGACATGCCGCCGCGCAGCACGCTGTAGAGCGGGACGGGATCGGGCCACTGGCGGCCGGGGCGGCCGCCGCCGAGCACCGAGATGGAGTCGGCGAGGCGGCCGATCAGCGCGGTGCCGTGGTCGATGCGCAGGAGGTCGTCGAAGACCTCGGGGTTGCGGCCGTGGTCCTCCTCCATCTCGCGCAGTTCCTTGTTCTGCTGGTGGACGATGGCCTGGACGCGGCGGGCGATGCTGACGAAGGACCGCTGGGCGGAGTCGCGCAGGGCTTCCTCGCGGTCGATGATGTCGAGGACCGTCTTGAGCACCATCAGCTGCGACTCGGGGAGTTCGCGGTAGGAGGGGTCGATGTCGCCGATGCGGCGAATCACCTCACCGGGCGAATTTCCGGATCGCAACCGATGGATCGCGGCGGGCGCGATCTCCTTGGCGAAGCGGAGCATCTCGCCCTCGTGGGAGGCGACCCGGCGTTCCAGATACGCGGTGTGACGAGCGTGCTCGTCCCGCAGGTCACGCAGGGCCCGGCCGCGACGTACCGCTTCGGCCGCCGCCGCGAGCACCAGGAGCATGGCGACGCCGCCGCACCAGCCGACGGCTGTGCGGGCGGGCTCCGACACTGCGGCGGCTGCGGCTCCGGTCGCCGCGGCCATCAGTATCGCGGGCAGCAACAGCACGCGCGCGTAGGGAAGTTCACGGCGTCCGGGTGGGGATTGAACACTCACCATGTAGGCCCTCTGAAACATATCGGCTGGGAGGCGCATATTTGGGGAACAAGCGCCCGAATACATCTCAACTCGGTGCGCTGCGGGCGAGCTTAGTCCGACCGGATCATCGCCGTGTCATATTCGGCAAGCGCCTGAAACGCACCACGCGACAGGAGTACTCTCGGCTCCATTTACACGCTGAGCCGCCACTCGCACACGGTGCGTTACGGCGAACAGGTATCCGAAAACCACTCACCGTGACGAGTGAAGAGCCGCTTCCCGTAAGGAGATTCAGACCCCGGCGATACGCAGGGCGGCGTCGGCCGTCGCCTCCGCGAACACCGACACCGGGCGCTCGGGGTCGGAGCGGTGGACGAGGATGACGCCCTCGATCAGCCCGAAGACCAGATCGGTGCGCAGATCCAGCTCGCTCTTGGCGAGCGCGCCCCCGGCCGCGGTCGCGGCGAGCAACTGACGGTAGGCGTCCTTGAGTTCGGCGCGTACGGCATGGAACCCGGCGAACCGCTCGGCGCGCACCTCGGGCAGCAGATACAGGCCGCCCAGATTGTGCGGGCCGCCGCACAGCACCTCGACGTCGGCGCGGCACAGCTCCCACAGCCGGTCCCCGGCCGGTGTCGCGTCGTCGGCGAGAAGCTCACGCGCGTACGCCAGGGACGGGGTGACCGTGGACTCCAGGAGCTGGGCGAGCAGGTCCTCCTTGCCGGAGACGTAGTGGTACATGGAGGCCTGGCGCATGCCCGCGCGCTCGGCGACGGCCCGGGTGGTGGTGGCCGCGTAGCCACGGGTGGTGAACAACTCCGCGGCGGCGGCGAGGAGTTCGTCGCGCGGCTCCAGGCCGCTGTCCGGCCGCTGCGCGGCGCGCGGCCTGCCGACCCGTCGCCCACCTGTCGCTCCCATGGGTTCGATCCTCGCACAGGGCGCTGCCCGGCGATCTCCGGCCGGCCGGGGGGTGAGCCCTCGGTAACCGCCCCGCAACACCCGGGCAACCCGAGCGAACCACCCCGCCCCTAATTTCTGTCGCACGACAGAAATAGACCGGAGCCGGAGGTCCCGCGATGGCCACAGCGACCACATACGGAGCGCGCGATCACGCCCGCGCCCAGCAGGGCACGCGCACCGAGGCCATGCCGGTGGTACCGGCCGCCGACTGGCCGGATCCCCCCTGCGAGGCGGGCCATCTGGTGTGGGCCGAGACGGTCGCGGGCGGCAACTACACCCACCGCGTCCTCGCCCGCGGCACCGAGCTGCGCCTGACCGACCTGCTCGGCGACGCCTGCGCCCACCTCCTGCTCTACGCGACGGACCGCCCCTGGGAGCGACTGAACGTCGCCGACACGGTGAAGGTGCAGTGGAACGCCTACCTCGGCGAGGGCCGGCTGCTCCTGTCCGACCAGGGCCGCGTCCTCGCGACCGTCGTCGCCGACACCTCAGGCCGGCACGACACGCTGTGCGGCACCTCCAGCCTCGTGCGCAACACCGAGCGGTACGGCGACGGCACCCCGCAGTCCCCCTCCCCCGCCGGACGCGAGCTGTTCAAGCTGGCGGCGGCCAAGAACGGTCTTGAGCCCCGCGATCTGCCGCCCTCGCTCTCCTTCTTCCAGGGCGTGGAGGTCCGCGAGGACGGCGCCCTGGACTTCACCGGCTCGGCCGGAGCGGGCGCCGGCGTCACCCTGCGCACCGAGCAGGACGTCACCGTGCTGATCGCCAACGTCCCGCACCCGGCCGACCCGCGCCCCGACTACGTCAGCACCCCGCTGGAGGTCCTCGCCTGGCGCGCCGGACCCACCGCACCCGGCGACCCGCTCTGGGACGCCAC
>JABFXD010000690.1 GCA_013361925.1 Streptomyces sp.
AGTACGCGCAGGTCGGGCGGCCCGCGTAGCACGCTTCGGTGGGCGCCGAAGTGTTCGTGTCCCATGCTGGGAGGCATGACCTCCAGGGACCCCAGGAACCGTGGGAACCGCCGGGCGGCCCAGCTGGCCCGGCTCGCCGGGCTCATCGCCGACGAGACGCGCGCCGCGTGTCTGCTGGCGCTGCTCGACGGGCGCGCGTGGACGGCGAGTGAGCTCGCCCGGCACGCGGGTGTCGCCGCGTCCACGCTGAGCGAGCATCTGGGCAAGCTCGTCGCGGGTGGACTGCTCGCGGAGGAACGGCAGGGGCGGCACCGGTATGTACGCCTCGCCGACGCACGGGTGGCGCAGCTGGTGGAGGAGCTGTCGGCGCAGGTGGCGCCGGAGGCTGGGGTGCGTCCGCGGAGTCTGCGGGAGTCCAGTGCGGGGTCCGCGATGGCGCGGGGGCGTACCTGTTACGACCATCTTGCGGGGCGGCTCGGGATCGTGGTCACCGATGCGATGACGGAGCGTCGACTCCTCAGCCAGGAATGGGGGTTCGCGCTCACGGACGCGGGTTTGGCGTGGTTCGACCGTACGGGCATCGACCTCGACCGTTCGAGTCGGCGGCCACTGGCACGGGGGTGCCTGGACTGGACCGAGCGGCGGCCTCATCTCGCCGGCGCGGCTGGAGCGGCATTGTGTCGGCACGCCCTGGAGGTGGGGTGGTGTGTGCGGATCGGCTCGGAACGGGCGGTGAGAGTCACGACGGAGGGCGAGCGGGCCTTGGCAGAGCTGCTCGGCATCGAAGCGGCGGCGTTGCGCTGAAGGCTTTCAGGGGCGCGGGGAACTGCGCGACCAGCCACAACGTACCCGCGGGCCCTCACGGTCCGAATCCCGCCGGTTCCCGACACCGAACCTTCCTAGCCTCAGGAGCATGATGTCCCTCCCCCGTCGTCCCGACCTCATCGCCGCCGGCGCAGCCGTCGTCACCGTGCTGCTCTGGGCCTCCGCCTTTGTCTCCATCCGGAGTGCTGGGGACGCCTACTCCCCCGGTGCGCTCGCGCTCGGGCGGCTGCTCTCGGGTGTCGTCGCGCTGGGGATCATCTGTGTCCTACGACGTGAAGGGCCCCCTCCCCGAGCCGCCTGGCCCGGCATCGGGATATCCGGGCTGCTCTGGTTCGGGGTCTACATGGTCGTCCTGAACTGGGGTGAGCAGCAGGTGGACGCCGGTACCGCCGCCCTGGTCGTGAACATCGGGCCGATCCTCATCGCGCTGCTCGGCTCGCGGTTGCTCGGGGACGCCATGCCCCCGCGGCTGCTCGCCGGGATGGCGGTGTCGTTCGCGGGGGCCGTCACCGTGGGGGTGTCGATGTCGGGTGGGGGCGGTTCGTCCGTGCTCGGGGTGGTGCTGTGTCTGCTCGCCGCCGTCGCGTACGCCGGTGGGGTCGTCGCCCAGAAGCCGGCGCTCGGGACCGCCAGTGCGCTGCAAGTCACCACGTACGGCTGTCTCGTGGGGGCCGTCGTGTGTCTGCCGTTCGCCGGGCAGCTGGCCCACCAGGTGGCCGACGCGCCCGTCTCCGCGACGCTCAACATGGTCTATCTGGGTGTCTTTCCCACCGCGCTCGCCTTCACCACCTGGGCGTACGCCCTCGCCCGTACGACCGCCAGCCGGATGGGCGCGACCACCTACGCGGTGCCCGCGCTGGTGGTGCTGATGTCCTGGGTGGTGCTCGGTGAGGTGCCGGGGCTGTTCACGCTGGCGGGCGGGGTGCTGTGTCTCGCGGGGGTCGCGGTGTCCCGGTCGCGGACCGCGGCGGCGGCGGCGCCACGGCCCGCGAAGGTCACCGACTCGGTGTGAACGTGCCCTGGCCGCAAGGGGTGGGGGTGCCGCCCCGGGCAAGACGTCCCCGAAGGGGTTAGAACACCACCAGCGCCCGGCCGCCCTTGCCCGCGATCATGTTCTCGAACGCGGCCGGGATGCCGTCGAGCGCGATCCGTTCCGTCACCAGGGCACCGAGGTCCAGGCGGCCCGCGCGGACGTGGTCGGCGAGCACCGGCAGGTCCCGGGCGGGGTCGGAGTTGCCGTAGACGCAGCCCGCCAGGGTCCGGCCCCAGTGGAAGATCTCCAGGGCGTTGAACGTGACCTGCTGGTCCTTGCCGCCGATGCCGACGACCGTCGTCCGGCCGCCGCGGCGGGTGGAGTCCCAGGCGGTGCGGATGGTCGAGGCGCGGCCCACGCACTCCACGGCCACGTCCACGCCCTGCTTGCCGGTGAGGCCCCTGATCTCGCGGGCGGTGTTCTCGGAGGCGATCACATAGTCCGTGGCCCCGGCCGCGCGCGCCAACTCCTCCTTCCCCGGGGAGACATCGACCGCGACGATCTTCGACGCGCCCGCGATCCGGGCCGCCTGGAGGGTGGCCAGGCCCACTCCCCCGACCCCGTACACGGCGACCGTCTCGCCCTCGCGGACCCGCGCCGAGTGGTGGACGGCGCCGTAGCCGGTGAGGACGGCGCAGCCGAGGAGGGCCGCGTCGGTGAGCGGGATGCCGTCGGGGAGCGGCAGGACGCAGGACGCCGAGACGACCGTCTCCTCGGCGAACGCGGCGACGTTCAGGCCGGGATGGAGGTCGGTGCCGTCCGCGGTGCGGGCGTAGACGTCGGCGGCGCCGTTGAGGGCGTTGCCGCACAGCCAGACCTCACCGAGTGAGCAGGCGTGGCAACGGCCGCAGGAGGGGGCCCAGTTGAGGATGACACCGTCACCTGGCGCCACCCCCGTGACGCCCTCGCCCACGGCGACCACCGTGCCCGCGCCCTCGTGGCCGAGGACCGCCGGGACCGGGACCCGCATGGTGCCGTCGGACAGGGACAGGTCGGAGTGGCAGACGCCGGCGGCGGCGAGCCGGACGCGGACCTGGCCGGGGCCGGGGTCCGGGAGTTCGATGTCGGTGATCTCCAGCGGGGCGCCCACGGCGGGAAGGACTGCTGCGCGAACCATGGATGCGCTCCTCAGAACTGGAGGGACTTGGTCTGGAGGTACTCGGCGAGTCCGTGCGCGCCGAGCTCCCGGCCGACGCCGGACTGCTTGTAACCGCCGAAGGGGGCGAGGGGGTTGAAGCGGCCGCCGTTGATGTCGACCTGCCCGGTGTCCATCCGGCGGGCGAAGGCCACCGCCTCCGTCTCCTCGCCGGCCCAGACGGCACCGGCGAGGCCGTAGACCGTGCCGTTGGCGATCCGCAGGGCGTCGTCCTCGTCGTCGTAGCGGAGGATCGACAGGACCGGGCCGAAGATCTCCTCCTGGGCGATCGTCATCTCGGGGGTGACGTCGGCGAAGACGGTCGGGGCGATGAAGTAGCCCTGCTCGCGCGGGGATTCCGGCCCTCCGGCGACCAGCCGGGCGCCTTCCGCGACGCCCTTGTCGATGTAACTCCGCACCCGCGCCCGCTGCTTGGCGTTGACGACCGGGCCGATGCGGTCGCCGTACTTGGCGGCGGCGGTCGCGGCGAGCGCCACGGCCTCGTCGTACTGGTCGCGGTGGACGAGCATGCGGGTCCACGCGCTGCACGTCTGGCCGGAGTTGGACATCACGTTGGCGACGCCGACGTTCACGGCCTTGGCCAGGTCGGCACTCGGCAGGATCACGTTGGCGGACTTGCCGCCGAGTTCGAGGGCGACCTTCTTGATCGCGGCACCGGCGGTGACGGCGATCTGGCGGCCGACCGCGGTGGAGCCGGTGAAGGAGACGAGGTCGACGCCCGGGTGCTCGGCGAGGGCCTGGCCCGCGACCGGGCCGAGGCCCGTGACGAGGTTGAAGACACCGGCCGGTACGCCGGCCTCGTGGACGGCCTCGGCGAAGAGCTGGGCGACGAGCGGGGTGTCCTCGGCGGGCTTCAGGACCACCGTGCAGCCGGCGGCGAGGGCTGGGGCGACCTTGGCGACGATCTGGTGCAGCGGGTAGTTCCAGGGTGTGATCGCGCCGACCACGCCGATGGGCTCGTGGAAGACGGTGGAGTTGCCGACCTTCTCCTCGAAGGCGTGGGTCGCGGCGAGTTCGGCGTACGAGCCGGCGACCGCGATCGGGACGGCGGCGTGCACGTTCTCGGAGAACTTCAGGGGCGAGCCCAGCTCCGCGGTGACCGTCTCGGCGATCTCGTCCTTGCGGGCCACGAGGGCGTCCCGGAGGGCGGTCAGCCGCGCGGCCCGCTCGGCGGGCGGGGTGGCCGCCCAGGCCGGGAGGGCGGCACGGGCGGCCCGTACGGCGGTGTCGACGTCCTCGGCGGTACCGGCCGGGACCCGGCCGATCACCTGCTCGTCGACCGGGTTCACGACCTCGATCGTGTCCCGGCCGGCGGCGGGCCGCCATGTGCCGTCGATGTACATGCCGTCATGTGCCTTCATCGTGCGTCCTCCCGGCGGGGGCGTGACCATGTCGTCGTCCGACTCATAAACTAGCGATGTTAGTTTTCGAACGCCAGACGATGCCAGACGCTCATGCCCTCATGCCATCAGAAGCTGCCCCTCACCCGGTCGTCGACCCTCCCCACCGCCTCCTGGCCGAAGGCCTTCTCGTAGGCCCGCCGGATCCCCTCGATCTTCCGGTCGCTCGCGCCCGCCTGCGCCACCGGGTACAGCAGGATCAGTTCGTACGACCGCTCCTTCTCGATTCTCCCGCTCGCGTCCCGCCACTGTCCGCGGCCGTTCTGCACGGTCAGCCCGTCCGGGAAGTCCGGGGTGACCTCCTTGTCGACGAAGC
>JABFXD010000391.1 GCA_013361925.1 Streptomyces sp.
CAGCAGAGCCCCGCCAACCAGTTCGCGATCGTTCTCGACGGGACCGTGCTGTCCGCCCCGTCCGTCGCCCAGGCGATCACCGGCGGAGAGGCGGAGATCTACGGCTCCTTCACCGAGGCGTCAGCGCGTGAACTCGCCGCTGACCTCCGCACCGGCGCCCTCCCGGCCCGGCTGTCGGAGCAGAGCGTCACCCGGCTGCCGCCGGGCTGAGGGCACCCGCTACGGCGTCACGTCGAGCGGGTCCCGCTGCTGCGGTATCACCACCGCGCCCTGCTGGAGGGAGACCGTCCGCGTCGGCGCCGGGACCCTGATGCCCTCCTGGCGGTAGCGCTTGTGGAGCTGCTTGATGAACTCGTGCTTGATCCGGAACTGGTCGCTGAACTCGCCGACCCCGAGGATCACGGTGAAGCCGATCCGGGAGTCGCCGAACGTGTGGAAGCGCACCAGCGGTTCGTGCTCCGGGACGGCGCCCTCGATCCGCGTCATCACCTCGGTGACGACCTCGCAGGTGACCCGCTCGACGTGCTCCAGATCGCTGTCGTAGGCCACACCGACCTGGACCAGGATGGTCAACTGCTGCTCGGGGCGCATGAAGTTGGTCATGTTCGACTTGGCGAGCTCGCCGTTGGGGATCACGATCAGGTTGTTGGAGAGCGCGCGCACGGTCGTCTGACGCCAGTTGATGTCCTCGACGTAGCCCTCCTCGCCGCTGCTCAGCCGGATGTAGTCGCCGGGCTGGACGGTCTTGGAGGCGAGGATGTGGATGCCCGCGAAGAGGTTGGCGAGGGTGTCCTGGAGCGCGAGGGCGACCGCCAGACCGCCGACGCCGAGGGCGGTGAGCATCGGCGCTATCGAGATGCCCAGCGTCTGGAGCACCACCAGGAAGCCGATCGCGAGGACCAGCACGCGGGTGATGTTCACGAAGATCGTCGCCGAGCCCGCCACCCCGGAACGGGACTGGGTGACCGTCCGCACCAGACCGGCGACCAGACGGGCCGCCGCCACCGTGACCACGAAGATCATCAGCACGGTCAGCACCTGGTTGGTGTTGCGCTGGTACCCCGACCGCAGCGGCAGGGCCGCCGCCGCGATGGCGACCCCGCCCACCACCGCACCCCACGGCACCACCGTCCGCAGCGCGGCGACGATCACGTCGTCACCGGTCCACTTGGTGCGGTCGGCGTGCTTGCCCAGCCACTTGAGCAGCATGCGCAGCAGGAACGCCGCCAGCACGCCCGCGACCACGGGGATGCCGGCGACGACCAGGTCGTCCATGGTGAGATCCCGTTGAAATGCCGTCACGTCGCCACCTGTTCGAGTTGCTGCTGGATGTGCGCCCGCGCCGACCGCGCGGGTGCGGTGGTCGACGCGACCGCTCATCCTGCCGTATCCGGCACAGGAGTTCGTACCCGGTCCGGGGCCGGACGGCGGGGTTTCAGACGATGCCCTCCGCCAGTTCGGCCTGTTCCTGGTCGGAGTAGGCGGCCGCCGTGGGCGTTCCGTACGAACGACGGGCGGCGTACCACCACACGGTGGCGAGGAGCAGTACGACGGCCAGCGCGACGGACGCGTAGTTCATCGTGTCGACCGTCACCGGCGACGACTGCGGCAGACAGAACAGCACCGTCACGAACGCCACCCACACCACGGCCGTCCAGCCGATCGGCCTGCTCCACCGGCCGAGGCTCCACGGACCCGGCTGGAAACGGTCCCCCGCGCGCAGTCGCAGCAGCACCGGGATGGCGTACGCCGGGGTGATGCCGATGACGTTGATGGCGGTCACCGCGCCGTACGCCGTCGCCGAGTACAGCGAGGGCAGCGCGAGCAGGCCCGCGACCACCACCGACAACCACACCGCGGCGACCGGCGTCTGGGTGCGGGCGCTGACCTTGCGCCAGAGCCCGGAGCCCGGCAGCGCCCCGTCCCGGCTGAACGCGAACACCATGCGGCTGGCGGCGGCCACCTCGGCGTTGCCGCAGAACAGCTGGGCGACGATCACCACGACGAGCAGCGCGCTCGCCCCGTCCGTGCCGAGGCCGTCGAGGAGGATCTGCGCGGGCGGCACCCCGGTGTCGGTGGCCCGGGTGGCGTCGTAGTCCTGGATGGCGAAGGTCAGTCCCGTCAGCAGCACGAAACCGGCGATCCAGGAGACCCAGATGGAGCGGACGATGCCGCGCGCCGCCGACACCGACGCGTTGGAGGTCTCCTCGGACAGGTGCGCCGAGGCGTCGTAGCCGGAGAACGTGTACTGGGCGAGGAGGAGGCCGATCGCCGCCACGTACAAGGGACTTGACCAGCCGGTGTCGTTGACGAACTCGGTGAAGACGAAGGAGGGCGACTGGTGGTGGTCGGGGACGATCGCCAGGGCGCCGACGATCAGTGCCACGCCGGCCAGGTGCCACCAGACGCTGATGGAGTTGAGGAGGCTGACCAGACGGACGCCGAACAGGTTCAGCACGGCGTGCAGCAGCAGGATCACGACGAAGATCAGCATCGTCTTCTCCGGTGTCGGCTCGAAGCCCCACTGGAGGTTCATGAACGCGCCGGTGAACAGGGCGGCGCCGTAGTCGATACCGGCGATCGCGCCCAGCAGCCCCAGCAGATTCAGCCAGCCGGTGTACCAACCCCAGCGGCGCCCGCCGAGCCGGTCGGCCATGTAGTACAGGGCGCCCGAAGTCGGATAGGCGCTGGTCACCTCCGCCAGTGCGAGGCCCACGCACAGCACGAACAGGCCGACGCCCGCCCAGCCCCACAGCATCACCGCGGGGCCGCCCGCGCCGAGGCCGAAGCCGTACAGGGTCATGCAGCCGGACAGGATCGAGATCACCGAGAAGCTGATCGCGAAGTTGCCGAAGCCGCCCATTCGGCGGGCGAGGACGGGCCGGTAGCCGAGTTCCCGCAGGCGTTGTTCCTCGTCGTGCGGTTTCGACGGACCGTGGGTGGTACGGGACATGCGGAAACCTCCGGAAGGGCGGGATGGTGGGTCACGCGGGGCGGCAGCGCGCCCGGGCCTGGAGGAACACCTCCACGGCCTGGCCGCGGTCGCCGGTCTCGGGGATGCGGTACGCCCAGGGCAGGGGCGTCCAGTACGGGCCGAGCGCGTCGAACACCCGGGCCGCCTCCGGGAACCGGAGGGCGCCCCACAGGGCGTGCGCGAGGTGGTTGAGGTCCAGCGGGGTGCGCTCGGCGGCGAAGGTCTGCTCGAACCAGGCGTACAGCGTCCGCTGTGCCTCCCGGGTGGCGTCCTCGGCGACCCAGTGCAGATCGAGGGCGGCGTCCCGGCCGCCGGCGCGGCGGTACCGCTCGACCCGGACGTACAGCGGCAGGACATGGAGGGCGGAGCCGGGTGGCGCGGTGTCGGCCGCCCAGTGGGCATAGCCGACCGCCTCGGCGAGCCGGCCCGAGGTGCCGTGCTCGTACAGGAACTGAAGCATCCGGTGGTGCGCCTCGCGGTTGTACGGGTCGCGTTTGTCGGCCTCCGCCAGCAGGCCCCACGGCCCGGGCGGCAGCATCGGCCCGGGTGGCGCCACCCGGTGCTCCTCCCAGCGCCGGTCCCGGTCGAGCCGTGCCAGCGCCAGCAGACACACCCACGGGACGGGGTCCAAGGGCGCCGCCTGGGTCGCCGTGTGGCTCGCCTGCCAGGCCTCCCGCCACAGGTCGAGGGTGCGGGAGTGCTGCTCGCGGTGGGCCCGTAACGCCCGCTCGACGGCGACCCTGGCGTGCATGACCGTGGCCGGGACGCTGTGCGGCTCCTCCGTCAGCCAGGCCCGCACCACGTCGGTGCCGGCGGCAGCGGCGGCGAGTACCTGGGTGCGCTGCGTCCACTGCCACCAGGCCGTGGTCTCCCCGAGCAGTCGGCGCATCGACATCCAGCGTCCGGTGCGCACCTCCTGGAGGGTGGCCCGCAGGGCGGCGTCATGGCCCGCGGGATCGTAGACGGGGCGTGCTCCTTCTCTGGCCATCAGCCGTCCGTCCCGGTCGGCGGGCGGGGCGGGACGGCAGGGTGGAGTAACAACAGCCCTCCTCAGGGCGGCGGTCGGGGAGCTCGTGCCGGTCGGCGGTCACTATAGAGGCGCAGGTTCCGCATCTCCTGCGGTTTCCCGATCTTTTCGAACTCCGTTGCGGATCACGGGTGTTGAGGGAGGCGGTGATTGAAGATTCATCGACGCCGGGGTCGCTTGACGTGGCGTGGCGGGCGGCGGCAGGCTGGCGCCCAGTTGATCGCCGAGGAGGGCTCGATGACCGGTCCGGTGCTGGCCGTGGACCAGGGCACGTCCGGCACCAAGGCACTCGTCGTCTGCCCCGAACGCGGTGTCATCGGCGCCGGGTTCGCCGAGGTGCGGCCGCGGCATCTGTCCGGGGGGCTGGTCGAGGTCGACCCCGAGGAGCTGTACGCGTCCGTCGTCGAGGCCGGCCGCCGCGCCCTCACCGAGGCGCGCGAACCGGTGGTGGCCCTCGGTCTGGCCAACCAGGGCGAGACCGTGCTCGCCTGGGACCCCGCCACCGGCCGCCCGCTCACCGACGCCCTGGTCTGGCAGGACCGCCGCGCCGAGAGCGTCTGCGAGGAACTCGCCCCATACGCCGACGAGTTGCGCGAACTGACCGGTCTGCCCCTCGACCCGTACTTCGCCGCCCCCAAGATGGCCTGGATACGCTGCCACCTCACCCGCGAGGGCGTCGTCACCACCACCGACGCCTGGCTCGTCCACCGCCTCACCGGCGCCTA
>JABFXD010001018.1 GCA_013361925.1 Streptomyces sp.
GGCGAGGACGACCTGGGCGCCGCGCTGGGCGAGGGCCCGGGCCGCGGAGACCCCGAGGAGCCCGCCGCCGATCACGACCGCCTTCACGCCCGGCCGTACCTGCTTGGACAGGCCCAGGCAGTCGTCCATGGTGCGGAAGGCGTGGACGCCCTCCGGCAGGACGTGGTCGGCGTTGAACAGTCCGCGCAGGGGTGGCAGCACCGGGTTGGAGCCGGTCGCGAGGACCAGCGTGTCGTATGCGATCTTCGAACCGTCCGCGCACTCGACGGTCCGCGCCTCGCGGTCGATGCCGGTGACCCGGGCGCGGGTGAGCTCCGCGGGGGCCGGCAGCGTGATCACGTCGGGGCTGTACCGTCCGGCCAGCACATCGGCGAGGAGCACCCGGTTGTACGGGCGGTGCTCCTCCTCGCCGATCAGCGTCACGGGCGTGCCGAGCTCGCCGAGCCGCCGGGCGAGACGGACGCCCGCGAGGCCGGCGCCGATCACCACCACACGCGTATTCGAGGTCATGTCTAGGAGCGTGCGGTGCGGGTGTTTCCCGACCGCATCGCATCTGTTTCCCGCGAGGAACGCTGCCCTCCCCACCGCCGGGGTGCGGGTGTGAGGGTTCGGGGCGGGCGCCGGGGGTGCGCTGTGAGGAGGGTGTCGTGGGCCACAGAGGAGTGGCCGGAGCCCTTTGTGTGCCCAGGTGATTGGACGGTGCACGTATCCCATCCATAAGGTCGCGCTCATGCCCGACATACCCCTGACCACCGTGGTCGCCCTGTGCCTCGCGGCCCTGGCGGCCGGCTGGATCGACGCCGTGGTCGGTGGCGGCGGCCTGCTCCTCCTGCCGGCCCTCCTCCTCGGTCTGCCGCCCGGCACCCCGGCCGCGCACGCCCTCGGCACCAACAAGGCGGTGGCCATCGTCGGCACGTCGGGCGCGGCGGTCACGTACGCGCGTAAGGCGCCGGTGGACGTCCGGCTGGCCGTCCGGATCGGCCTGGCCGCCCTCGCGGGCTCCTCCGCCGGGGCGTTCTTCGCGGCCGGGATGAGCACGGAGGTGCTGAAGCCGGTGATCATGGTGGTGCTGATCGCGGTGGCGGCGTTCGTGATCCTGCGCCCGGCGTTCGGCACGGCGCCCGCGTCCGGCCCGGCGACCCGCCGCCAGGTTCTCGCCGCGATCGGGCTCGCGGGCCTCGGTATCGGCTTCTACGACGGACTGATCGGCCCGGGAACCGGCACCTTCCTGGTCCTGACCCTCACCGCGGTCCTCCACCTCGACCTGGTCACCGCCTCGGCGACGGCCAAGATCGTCAACTGCTGCTCCCCCACTCTCGGCTTCGCTCGAGCGGGGGGACCCCCATCGCCGGCGCGCTGGCCATGTTCGCCTGGCAGGGCGCGGTGCTGTGGCAGCTGGCCGCGCTGATGGCCGTGTTCAACCTGGCGGGCGGCACGCTGGGCGCGCACACCGCGTTGAAGAAGGGGAGCGGCTTCGTACGGGTCGTCCTGCTGACCGTGGTGTTCGCGCTGGTGGCGAAAATGGCGTGGGAGCAGTGGGTGGCCTGACGCTACCTTGGCCCGATGGCGACCCAGGTGATCGTGCTCAACGGCGGCTCCAGCTCCGGCAAGTCAGGCATCGCGCGGTGTCTTCAGGCGGTCCTGCCGGACCCGTGGCTGACCTTCGGCGTCGACTCGCTGATCGAGGCGATGCCGGGCCAGGGGGTCGGTATCGAGTTCGCCCCCGACGGCGGGGTGGACGTCGGCCCCGCGTTCATGGCCCTGGAAGCGGCGTGGGCCCGCGGGATCGCCACCATGGCCCACTCCGGCGCCCGCCTGATCATCGACGACGTCTTCCTCGGCGGCGCCGCCACCCAGGACCGCTGGCGCCGCGTCCTCGACGGCCTCGACGTCCTCTGGGTCGGCGTCCACTGCGATCCGGAGGTGGCCGCGGGCCGCGAGATCGCCCGCGGCGACCGGGTGCGGGGGATGGCCGAACAACAGGCCAACGTGGTCCACGAGGGCGTGATCTACGACGTAGAGGTCGACACCGCCCGGACCGAGTCACTGGAGTGCGCGCGGATCATCGGGCGGAAGGTGGTGGGCGGGGTGTGAGGGCCGATGCCGCGTGACCCCCGGAGGGGCCGTTCCGAGGTTTTCGGTTCCGTCTGCCCTGGTCCTGTGAGGGGGCCGTGGGGCCGCCGGAGGCCCCGTCAGTGGCTGGCCGTCAGGTGGGCGAAGACGACCACGTTGCCCTGGTAGCCCGTTGACTTCGAGTAGCCGCCGCCGCAGGTGATCACCCGTAGCTCGGGGCGGTGGGCGGCGCCGTAGACCTTCTTGTCGGGGAAGTGGCGGGCGTCGTAGACCTCCACGGAGTCGACGGTGAAGACGGCCGTCGTGCCGTCGCGGCGTTGCGTCTCGATGCGGCTGCCCTTCTTCAGGGCGCCGAGGTCGTAGAAGACGGCGGGGCCGTCGGCGTTGTCGACGTGTCCGGCGATGATCGCGGTGCCGGTCTCACCGGGCGTCGTGCCGGCCTCGTACCAGCCGGCGAGGTTCTTCTTCTCGGCCGGCGGGACGTCGAGGCTGCCCGTAGGGGTGAGCCCGAGGCCCATCAGGGGCGCGGCCACGCCGATCGACGGGATACGGATGCGGTCGGGCGGCGAGGGCGGCAGGGCGGGTGCCGAGCGCGGGTCGGCGTGACCGGCGCGGGCCTCGGACGGCGCCGGCTGCGGCGGAGCGTGTGTCTCGGCGCCACTGCGCAGCAGCCACGCGCCCGTGCACAGGGCGACGAGGGTGACGGCCGCTATGACGACGTTGCCGGCCCTGCCGGCCCTGATGAATCTGCGCACACGAGCCTCCTACGCGATGGACGCGGTGGACCCGCCCCCCTCCGGGCCGCGAGGGGCGTCGGACCCGGAGGGGGAGGGACATGCGGTACCGGCGGACGGACAGCGGAGGGTGTCCGTCAGATCCCGTCGCCTCTCGCCCGGCGATGCAGGAGCCAGGTACCGCCCGCGGCGGCGACGGCGAGAGCCGCCACGCCGGCCGCGGTCTGCACGGGATCGGGGCCCAGAGCGCCACCGACCCCCGTCTTCACACTTCCTCGGGGATACACCTGCTGCCGCGTCGACGTCATCGTGACCATGAGGTCACCGGTGACCCGCCGCCCGCTCTCCGCGCAGGTCGCGACGATCTCGTACGTCCCCGGCTGCGCGCTCTCCGGCACCTTGAACTGCCCGATCGCGTCCTGCTCGTGCGTGCTCGGCGCGAGCGTGAACCGCCCGGCACCCACCGCACTCGCGTCGCCCTCCGCCGTGGCGCCGTCGCCGCACGCCGCCGTGTTCACCGTGACCTGCTCGCCCGGCACCACCGAGGAGGGGTACACCTCCAGGCTGCCCGAGTCCGCGGCGTACACCGGCGCGGTTGCCAGCCCGGCGGCCGCGACGGCGAGCGCGGAGCCGGTGAGCAGACGGGCGGTACGGCGCATCGGTGCTCCTTCGAGCGATTCGGTGTCCCCTGCCCTTCCGAGGTAAGTCGCAGCGGGCCGAGCGCGCTTCCTGAGCGTGCGTCAGAAATGTGCTGAATGGGTGTCAGGTCGGGATAAAAGGCGCCCGGGAGTTCGGAGTTTCGGCAGGTCACCGGCGTACGGCAGGTGTGTCGCGGAAGGGAACCCGAAGGGCGCAGAGCGCGCGTGCGACCGGGTGACCCGCCCGTCGAGGCCGCCGCTTGACCTCGACCAAACTTGAGGTATCAGGCTGTGCCGCATGCCCAACCCAGACGCGCTCGTCGCAGACGCCCCGCTCCATGTCACCCTCATCGTCGGCAGCAACCGGCACGGCCGTTTCGGCCCCGTCGTCGCCGGCTGGCTCCTCGACCAGCTCCGCGGCCGGGACGACCTGATCCCCGAGGTCGTCGACGTGGCCGACGTCCACCTCCCCACGAGCCTGACCCCGACCCCCGAGGCGACCGCCGCCCTCGCCGACGTCACCCCGAAGCTGGAGGGCGCCGAGGCCTTCGTCGTCCTCACCCCCGAGTACAACCACTCCTTCCCGGCGGCCCTGAAGAACCTCATCGACTGGCACTTCACCGAGTGGCAGGCCAAGCCGGTCGCCCTCGTCTCGTACGGCGGCCTGGCCGGTGGCCTGCGGGCGACCGAGCATCTGAAGCAGGTCTTCGCGGAACTGCACGCGGTGACGGTGCGGGACACGGTGTCCTTCCACAACGCGGGGGCGTCGTTCGACGACACCGGCCGTCCGAAGGACCCGTCAGGCCCGGAGGCGGCGGCGAAGGTGATGCTGGACCAGCTGGTGTGGTGGGGGAGGAGCCTGCGGGAGGCGAGGGCGAAGCGTCCCTACGGGGCGTAGCCCCGCCACGGGTTCGGCGCGCGCCGTGGCCGGGTACACGGTGCGCGTGTGTCTCCCGAGGTACCCGAGGTGTGTGTCTTCGGAAGAGTCCGTCCTTCGAGGGAGGAGCGAATGCCGATGACCGTCCCCGGCCCTGACCCCGGCCCCGAGCGGCCGACGGTCACCGCCGACGCGCTGCCTGTCATGGGCAGCCTCAGGGAACTCGCCGACCTCGTGGAGCGGCGTAGGAATCTGTTCGTCCGCTGGTCGCGCGGGCCCGGGGCGGATCTGGAGGCCGCGGCCAGTACCGACGACCTCACCGGGGTGAGCATGCCGGGCCTGTCCGCCAACCCGCTCGACGTCGAGCCCTGGTGGCAGGGCCGCTCGACCGAG
>JABFXD010000111.1 GCA_013361925.1 Streptomyces sp.
TGACGGCGTCGAAGTTCTCGGCGAAGCCGTGCGTCTCGCAGAGGGTGCGGAAGCGGGCGCTGATGTCGTCGGCGAGCCGGTGATGGCCGGCGCGGCGCAGACCGTCCTCGATGAGGATGGTGGCGGGGGCCCAGATCGGGCCGCGCCAGTAGCCGTCGGCGAGGTAGTGCGGGGAGGTGGTGAGCTCGGTGGCCAGGCCGTACGGCGTGAGGTGGGCCTTGATGTGGTCGGCCAGCGTACTGCCGATCTCCGCGGGCAGATGCTCGCCCAGCACGACGGGCATCAGGTCGAGGAGACTGGCGGTGCTCCAGGTGTCCCCCGAGGCGGCGCCCCGGGTGACGAACCGGTCGCCGGTCCAGAGCTGGTCGAGGAGCGTGGCCTGCATCTCCTCGGCCGCCCCGGTCCACCGGAGTACGTCTTCCTGTTCGTCCAACTCCGCTGCGAGGGCGGCGAGTTCACGCATCTGGAGGATCAGGAAGGCGGCCAGGTCGGCGGTGACGACCACCCGCTCGGGGTCGAAGGTGGTGGCGTTGTCCCAGCCGCTGTCGTTGCCGTGCTGGTAGTACGGCAACGCGGCGCCGGGGGCGCGGCGGGCGGTGAGCCAGAAGTCGGTCCAGCGCTCCAACCGCTCGTAGACCTCGGCCAGTTCGGCCCGGCTCGGCGGCGTCGGCAGACGGCGGCGAAGGTGGCCGAAGGCCCAGCCGTGGATGGGCGGTTTGACGAAGTTGTGGAGCACCTCGGAGTGGGTGACCGAGTCGGGCAGGGCGCCGCTGCCGTCCTGGTGGTCGAAGGGCAGCTGGAACTGGTCGAGTCCGAGCTCGGGGCAGCCCGGCGCCAGGGCGAGGGCGTTGAAGCAGTGGTCCCAGCTCCACACCTTGTCCATCCAGTGCTTGGACATCAGCACGCCGGGCCGGGTGACCAGACCGGCCGGGCGGACGGTCGCCGACCAGAGGACGTATGCGGCGAGTTCGGCGGCCGGGGTGTCGGCCGATCGCCAGGGAGCCACGGCGTCGACGAAGTCGGCGAAGGCCTCTCGCGCGGACTCCACGACGTCGTCGAAGGCGGTCGAGGCCGTGTACGGCGGGCGGGCGGTGTCGAGTTCCTCGACCGCGATCTCCCAGCCGCCGTTCCCCTCGCCGCCCACGGTGAGACCGCGGTCGCCGCTGCCCAGGACCTGGTTCCCGGTGGTGTCCGTGATCGTGCCGGAGAGCACGGTGACGCGGTATCGGCGTCCGGTCTCGTACGACGTGAACACATACGCGTCCGCCGCCGGGTCGTGGAAGAAGTACGTGCCGCTGAACGGGGTCAGGGCCCGCGCCGCGGCGAACACCCCCATGTCCAGGCCGCTGCCCCGCAGCCGTACGGTGTCGGGCGACTCGTAGGCGAGATCGACGTGGCCCTGGTCGCCCGCCCAGGTGAGCAGTCCGGGGGTGGCCTGCCAGGTGGTCCGGGCCGGCTCGCCCTGTGTCAGGGGGGCCAGACGCAGGACGGCGTGCATGCCGTTCTGGTGCGAGACGAGGTGGAGATCGTCGGCGTACGTCTTCTCGGCCACGACGGGCGAGATGTCGAACCAGGATCCGTACGTGCTGAAAGGGATGTCGGAGAGGGAGAAGGCCGGGCCGGTCCGGGCGACGGTCATGAAGGGGCTACTCGTTTCTTCAGCAAGGGCGTTTCTTCAGCAGGGCGTTTCTTCAGCAAGGGCATGTCTTCGGCAAGGGCGTGCGGAGGTGGCGTCAGTCCTTGACCGCACCGGCGGTCACGCCGGCGGCGACATAGCGCTGGGCGAGGACGAGGATGACCGCGGCGGGCAGGGAGGCCACGACGGCGGTGGCCATGATGGCGTTCCACTCCTGGTTGTTGTTGCCGATGTAGTGGTAGATGCCGAGCGTGATCGGCTCGTGGGCACCGCCGTTGACGAGGGTGCTGGCGAGCACGAAGTCGGACCAGGACCACAGGAACGCGAACAGCGACACCGTGACGACGGCGTTGCGGCTCATCGGCAGCACGACGGACCAGAAGGTGCGCAGCGGTCCGGCGCCGTCGGTCCGGGCGGCCTGGAGGAGTTCGCCGGGGATGCCGGACATGAACGCGGTGAAGATGAGCACCGCGAAGGGCACGGCCAGGGTGGAGTCGGCGACGATCAGGCCGGGGACGGACTGGAGCAGGTCGAGCTGGAGGTAGATGGCGTAGAAGCCCATCGCCATGATGATGCCGGGGATCATCTGGGCGGCCAGCAGGACGAAGCTCAGGACGCCGCCCCCGCGTGGGCGCAGCTTGGCCAGGGCGTAGCCGGCGGGCGCGGCCAGGGCCACGGTCAGCAGGACGGTGCCGAGTCCGACGACGAGGCTGGTGCCGAGGTAGGGCAACTGGTCGTCGAGGACGGCGCGGTAGCCGTCGAGTGTGCCGTGGAGGGGGAACAGGTCGGGTGGGCTCTTGCGCATGTCCTCGGCGCGGGTGAAGGACACGTTGACCATCCAGTAGACCGGGAAGAGCATGATTCCCGTCAGCAGCACACCGAGGGCCGTCTTCCAACCTGTCTTCATGACAGCGCCTGCTTTCTCTGCACCCGGACGTAGACCAGGCCGAAGACCAGCGCGGCGACCACGAGGAGGTTGCCGACGGCCGCGCCCGGGCCGAAGGCGGGCACCAGGTTGCCGAAGCCGAGCTGGTAGGACCAGGTGGCGAAGGTGGTGGACGAGTCCGCGGGACCGCCCTTGGTCATGATCCAGATGATGTCGAAGACCTTGAGCGTGTAGACGAGGCCCAGCAGCAGGGTGATCGCGGAGACCGGGCGCAGCAGCGGGAAGGTGATCCGCCAGAACCGCTGCCAGGCGCCCGCGCCGTCGAGGGCGGCGGCCTCGTACAGCGAGGTCGGGATGGACTGGAGGCCGCTGTAGAGCACGACCAGGTTGAAGGGGACGCCGATCCAGACGTTGGCGATGATCACCGAGGTCAGTGACCAGTCCGGCGAGGTCAGCCAGTTGACCGGGTCGATGCCGACGGCGCTCAAGAGGGCGTTCACGATGCCCGATTCGCTGTTGAGCATCCAGGACCAGGTGGAGGCCGACACGATCAGCGGCAGCAGCCACGGCACCAGGAACAGGGCGCGCAGGGTGGCCGAGAGCCGGAAGTGCTGGTTGAAGAAGACCGCGAGGGCCAGACCGAGGGCGTACTGGAAGACCAGGCACACGGCGGTGAAGACCACGGTGTGCAGCAGGGCGGGGGCGAAGGTCGGGTCGTCCAGCACGGTGCGGTAGTTGGCGAGGCCGGTGAAGGGCGCGTCGCCCTGGACGAAGGAGCGGACGGTGTAGTTGCGCAGGCTCAGGTCGAGGTTGCGGTAGAGCGGATAGGCGTAGAAGAGGACGAGGTAGAGCGTGACCGGGGTGAGGAACGCCCAGGCGGCCCACTGTTGGGAGGTGGGGCGGCGGCGCGTTGCGGCGGGGGCCGGGCCGGCGAGCGTGGCCCGGTGGTCCGACTTCTGGAGGGTGGCACTCATCAGATTGCCCTGACGTGGGGTCACTTGACGGCGGACTGGGCGGCGGACAGGGCGTCCTTCGGGGAGTTCGAGCCGCTGAGGGCGGACTGGACGGCCTTCCACAACTGCTCGGAGATCTTCGGGTACTTGGTGCCCAGGTCGTCACTGGTCCGCCCCCGGGCCGCCTTGACGGCGTCCACCCACGGCTTCAACTCGGCGTTCGCCGCGACCTGCTTGGCCTGGACCTCGCTGGTGGGGGCCACGTAGGACAAGGTGGTGTCGGTGTCGTAGAGGTGGTCGGTGTTGGTCAGACAGGCGACGAGCTTCTGCGTGGTGGCGTAGCGGCCGGTGTCGCTCTGGACCGGGAGGGTGACGAACTCGCCGCCGGTCGGGGCCGCCGCGTTGCCGCCCTTGGCGCCGGGTATCGGCAGGACGCCGTACGCGAATCCGGCCTTCTTGGCGTTGGCGAGCTGCCAGGTGCCGTTCTCGGCGAAGGCGTAGTCGCCGCTCGCGAACTCCTGCCAGCTGGTGGTCTGGGTGTTGTTGATGACCGAGTTGGGCGCGTACCCCTTCTTCAGCCAGTCGCTCCACAGCGCGAGCGCCGAAACGCCTTCGGCGGAGTCGAGTTGGGTCAGCTGGGCGCCCGATCCCCAGAACCAGGGCAGGAACTGGAAGCTGCCCTCCTCGGTGCCGATCGCGGAGAAGGTGATGCCCTTCTTGCCCGCCTTGTCGACCTTGGCCAGGGCCGCCGTCAGCGAGGACCAGTCCTTGATCGAGGCGATGTCGACGCCGGCCTTCTTCAGGATGTCCTTGTTGTAGTAGAGGGCGAGGGTGTTGGCGCCGATCGGGGTGCCGTACGTCTTGCCGCCGGTCTGGCCGGCCGCCAGCAGGTTGGGGTCGACCTTGGAGGTGTCCAGCTTGTTGTCGTCGGTCGTGGTGAGCACACCCGCCTCGGCGAGGGTCGACACCACCGGGTTGTCGACGATGAGGACGTCCGCGGAGTTGTCCTGCTGGGCCGCGAGCAGCGCCTTGTTCGACAGGTCGCTGGTGTCGAAGGCGGTCCGCTTGACCTTCACACCGGCCTCGGTGCCACAGGAGTCCAGCAGCTTCGCCCAGGCCGAGCTCTTGTCGAACTGGGGGTAGGGGTCCCAGATCGTGTACGTCCCACTGTCCGCCGTGTTCGATCCACCGTCCGAGCCGGAGCCACAGGCGGTGGAGGTGACGGC
>JABFXD010000573.1 GCA_013361925.1 Streptomyces sp.
CAGCGGCGTCCGTACGACGATGGTGCAGCTCCCCGCCGTCAACACCCCGCAGTTCGACTGGGTGTTGAGCCGGATGCCGGGACGGGCTCGGCCCGTGGCGCCGGTGTACCAGCCGGAGGTGGCGGCACGGGCGATCGTGCACGCCGCGTCCCACGGGCGCAGGCGCGAGTACTGGGTCGGGGGATCGACGGTGGCGACGCTGTTGGCCAACGCGGTGGCCCCGGGCCTGCTGGACCGCTACCTGGCACGCAACGCCTTCGAGGCACAGCAGGACGGCTCGGCCGAGGGTGGCACGGGCAATCTGTGGAGCCCGGCCGACGGACCCCACGGCAGGGACTTCGGGGCGCACGGGCGGTTCGACGACGAGTCGCAGTCGGGGAGTTCACAGGAATGGCTCTCCCGCAACCGGGGGCGGGCGGGAGCCGCGCTCTTGGTCGGCGCGGGGGTTGTGGCCGCCCGGTCGATGCGGCGCCGAGGTTAGCGCCCACGCCGTCACGCCACGCTGAACTCCCCGCTCTCACGCCACCCTGAACTCCCGCGCGTCCTCGCCCCGTAGGGTCAGGCCGTGGCCGATGCCCGTCGTGGGGCGGATCGTGCCGCCCGTCGGGTCCAGGGCGCCGTCGAAGAGCATGTCCTCGATGCGGACGTGGTCGTGGAACCACTCCATGTGGCGCAGGTTGGGCAGGGACGCGGCGGCCGCCGCGTGGGCGTGCGGGGCGCAGTGGGTGGAGACCTCCAGACCGTGGGCCTGGGCGAGGGACGCCGCCCGGATGAACTCCGTGAGGCCGCCGCAACGGGTCGCGTCGATCTGGAGGCAGTCCACCGCGCCCGCGGAGATCATGCGGGCGAAGTAGGGCAGGTCGTATCCGTACTCGCCCGCCGTCACATCGCACGCGAGCGCGTCCCGGACCAGCCTGAGGCCCGTCAGATCGTCCGAGGACACCGGCTCCTCGAACCAGTCCACCCCCGACTCGGCGAGCGCACCGCCCACCCGGACCGCCTGCTTACGGGTGTACGCGCCGTTCGCGTCGACGTACAACTCGGCGTGAGGGCCGATCACGTGACGGGCGGCGCGGACGCGGGCGAGGTCCCTGGGGACCGAACGGCCCCGGCTCTCGCCGATCTTGATCTTCACGCGCGGGATCTGCTGCCCATGCACCCAGCCGCCCAGCTGGGCCGCCATGTGCCTGTCGTCGTACGTCGTGAAGCCGCCGCTGCCGTACACCGGGACCCGTTCGCGGACGGTGCCCAGGAGATGGGCGAGCGGGAGTTCCAGGAGGCGGGCCTTGAGGTCCCACAGGGCGATGTCGAGGGCCGAGATCGCGCACGCGGCGATGCCCGGGCGGCCCGCGTTGCGGACCGAGCGGCACATCGCCTCGTGGGTCGCCGGGATGTCCAGCGCGCCGCGGCCCTCGACCAGCGGGGCGAGGTGCTCGCGCAGGAAGTCGCCGACCGCCGGCGGACCGTACGTCCAGCCCGTGCCGGTCGCGTCGCCCGCCGTCACCTCCGTGACCACGATGGTGGTGGAGTCCCAGGCCAGGGTGCCGTCGGCCTCGGGCGCGTCGGTGGGCACCGTGTAGACCGACACCGCCGGACGATGCAGCTTCATGGTCAGTCCTGCGCGAGCTGCGGCAGCACCTTCGTACGGTAGAAGTCGAAGAAGCCGCGCTGGTCGGGGCCGATCTGGTTGACGTAGACCCGGTCGAAGCCCGCGTCGGCGAAGGCCGACAGGGCCGCCACGTGCTCGTCGACGTCGTCGCCGCACACCGCCTTGTCGCGCACCATGTCCTCGGTGACCAGGGTCTGCGCCTGCTCGAAGTGGCTCGGCGAGGGCAGCACCTGGGCCAGCTCGCCGGGCAGGAACTGGTTGGCCCACAGCCGGTGCACGGTGCGTACCGCCTCGTCGCGGTCCGTGCCGTAGCAGACCTTCGTCCCGCCGCTCACGAGCTTCGCGCCCCCGCCGCCCTTGCGGAACTGCTCCACCATCGACTCCTCCGGCATCATCGTGATGTAGCCGTCGCCCACCCGGGCCGCCAGCGCGGTCGCCGCCGGGCCGAAGCCCGAGATGTCGATGGGCACGGGCTGGTCGGGGACCGTGTAGAGACGGGCGTTCTCCACCGTGTAGTGGGTGCCGTGGTGGCTGACCTCCTCGCCGGTGAACAGCCGGCGCATGATCTGGATCGACTCCTCCAGCATCTCCAGGCGTACGCTCGCCGGCGGCCAGACATGGCCCAGGATGTGCTCGTTGAGGGCCTCGCCGCTGCCCACGCCGAGCCGGAAACGGCCCTCGGTCATGACCGCCGTGGTCGCCGCGGCCTGGGCGATCACCGCGGGATGCGTGCGTACGGTCGGGCAGGTCACGGCTGTCTCCACCGGCAGCGACACCGCCTCCGAGAGCGCGCCGAGCACCGACCAGACGAACGGGCTCTGGCCCTGCGCGTCGTTCCACGGGTGGTAGTGGTCGGAGATCCACAGGGCGCGGAATCCGGCCTGTTCCGCCATGCGTGCCTGCTCGACGAGCTCCGCGGGGCCGAACTCCTCGCAGGACAGGAAATAGCCGTACTCAGGCATGGGGGACCTCCAACGAGAGCTGTACGACGGCACGCTCCGGGTACCCGGCGGCGACGACGGAAACCGGCCGACGTTTGGTCACCCCGGCCAGGGGGACGCGGAAGGCTCCCGAGGTACGCGACAGCCCCGGAGGCGCGCTGTGAGTCGACCCCGCATCGTGATCGTCGGCGCCGGTTTCGCCGGGTACCGGACGGCCCGCACGCTGTCCCGGCTCACCCGGCACCGAGCCGAGATCACGCTGCTCAACCCGACCGACTACTTTCTGTACCTGCCCCTGCTGCCCCAGGTCGCCGCCGGACTCCTGGAACCACGCCGGGTCACCGTCTCCCTGTCCGGCACCCTGCCCCGCATCCGGCTGGTGCTCGGCGAGGCGGACGGGATCGACCTCGACGAAGGCGTCGTGCGGTACACGGACCCCGAGGGCGTCAGCGGCACCCTGCCCTACGACCGACTGGTCGTCGCCGTCGGCAGCGTCAACAAACTGCTGCCGATCCCCGGCGTCGCCGACCACGCGCACGGATTCCGCGGGCTGCCCGAGGCGCTGTACCTGCGCGACCACGTCACCCGGCAGATGGAGCTCGCCGCCGCGGCCGACGACCCGAAGAGCCGCTCCGCCCGCCGCACCTTCGTGGTGGTCGGCGCCGGCTACACCGGTACCGAGGTCGCCGCGCACGGGCAGATGTACACCGACGCCCAGGCCCGCAGGCAGCCGCTGCGCGACGGCGTACGGCCGCGCTGGATGCTCCTGGACATCGCGCCGCGCGTCCTGCCCGAGATGGACGAACGGCTCTCCCGCACCGCCGACCGGGTGCTGCGCGAGCGAGGCGTCGACGTCCGGATGGGCACCTCCGTGAAGGAGGCCACGCACGAGGGAGTGCTGCTGACCGACGGGGAGTTCATCGACACCCGCACGCTGGTGTGGTGCGTCGGCGTACGGCCCGATCCGCTGGTCGAGGGCGTCGGTCAACCCCTGGAGCGGGGGCGGCTGATCGTGGACCCGTACCTCCAAGTGCCGGGTCGGCCCGAGGTGTTCGCGTGCGGGGACGTGGCCGCCGTACCCGACCTGGACAAGCCCGGTTCCTTCACACCGATGACCGCGCAGCACGCCTGGCGGCACGGGCAGGTCGCGGCCCGTAACGTCGCCGCCTCGCTCGGCATCGGCGAGCGGCGCCCCTACCGCCACCACGACCTTGGCTTCGTCGTCGACCTCGGCGGCGCGAAGGCCGCGGCCAACCCGCTGGGCGTGCCCCTGCCCGGGCCGCTCGCGGGACTCGTCACCCGCGGATACCACCTCGCGGCGATGCCCGGCAACCGCGTCCGGGTCGCCGCCGACTGGCTGCTGGACGCCGTACTCCCGCGCCAGGCAGTCCAGTTGGGCCTCGTCCGCTCCTGGTCCGTCCCCCTGGAGTCGGCGTCACCGGAGCTGGCACGGGTGCCGGGGGGACCGGAGAAGAGGAGCGAGACAGTGCACACAGCAGCGAAGCCGACAAAGGCCAGGCCGGACACCCACCCGACACCAGGCGCCCCCGACACCGACCCGACGAAGCCCCGGCCAGACGGTGAACCCACCGGGAACCAGCCCGGCGGCGAGCCGGCCAAGAACCTACCCGCGGGTGAGCCCGCGAAGAGCCAGCCCGGTGGTGGGTCGGCCACGAGGCAGCCCGGGGGCGAGCTGGCCAGGGATCAGTCCGGGGGTGAACCGGCAATGAGGCAGCCGGGTGGCGAGCCCACCGGGAGGCAGCCCGGCGACGAGCCGGCGAAGAGCCGCCGCGGCGGCGAACCTGCTCGGAACCAACCCGGCGGCGAGCCGGCCAAAAGCCAGCCCGCGGGTGAGGCGGCCGGGCACCAGGCCGGGGGTGAGCCCGCCAGGAAGCGGTCCGGGGGGCAGCCCGCCAAGAATCAGCCGGGTGGTGAACCCGTCAAGAATCAGCCAGGTGGCGAGCCGGCCAAGAAGCAACCCGATGACGGGCACACCGAAGCCCCCGGGCCGGTGAAGCGTGCCGACATGCCTGGTCGTCGTCCCGACACCCCCGCGGAAGGAGACTCATGAAGTCCGCCGAACTCACCGAGCTGGGTCAGCAGTTGCGCGTCGACAGTGTGCGGGCGGCCGATGCCGCGGGGTCGGGGCA
>JABFXD010000501.1 GCA_013361925.1 Streptomyces sp.
GCGCTCTCGCACAGCTTGGCCAGTCCGCTGCCCGTGGACAGGCCGGTGCCGATCCAGTGGACGGTGCCGCTCGCGGGAACCTGGTCAGTCATGCGGCAACTCCCCTTCTGTGATGCCGTGTTCCCGGCATGCCTGATGGAACCGGTCCAGAGCGCGCCCCCAACTGCCGCCGGTCCCGAAGCCGAGGAGCAGGGGCAGCAGCGAGGCGGAGAAGTCCTCGCTGGACTCCTTCGGCAGCAGTGACGGCAGGTTGTCGATGGCGATCAGATCGAGCGGGGGTTCCTTGCGCAGCCGTCGTACCGGGTCGGTCCACTCGGTGGTGCGGTCGTAGACCGGCAGGACGTTGAGCGGCGAGCCGACGTCGCAGGTGACGTCGGAGAGGGTGCGCAGCCGGCGGGCGGGGTCGTCCAGGTCCTCCTCGCGGAGGAAGGGCGGGATCGGGGTGGTGGCGAGGACGCAGTTCACCATCAGGTCGTGGGCGAGGAGGGCCGGGCGGTCCAGGTCCCGGGTCTCGTCCAGGTCCCAGGCGGTGGGCTCGACGCCGGCCGCTCGGAGGGCCACGCGGGCGCCGCGTCCGCTGCGGCCGAGGGCGCCGACCACCAGCGCGGTGAAGTCCGCGTCCCCGGCGGCGGGCCGGAGGGTCTCGTCCAGCTCCTCCTTGGAGGTGGGTGTCAGCGGCGCGGCGAGGCGGCCCCGGTGCTGGAGCACGGCGAGGGCGGCGCCCAGGTATCCGGCCCAGTACCCGAAGGCGGCGAGACGGCGCCCGCTGTCGTCGACCAGGTACTCCAGGTCGAGGAGCTCTCCTCCCCCGGCGGTGAACCGGCGCAGCAGCTCGGCGGCGCCCGGCTGCCCCTTGTAGGCGTGGCCGAAGAAGATGTGCCGGTGCGCCAACCTGCCCGGTGTGTCGGGGAGTTCCTTGAGACCCAGGACCACGGCCGCCGCCGGCGCCGACTCCCACGACCCCGCGGGCGCGACCCGGGCGCCGGCCGCCTCGTACTCCTCGACCGGGAAGATCCGCTGCGGGGACTGCTCCACGGTCAACGTCACCCCGCTCTCGACGAGCCGCCGGGCGTCGGACGGCACGATCGGGGTGCGTCGCTCGGTGGGACGGACCTCGTGGCGCAGCCACAGATGGAGCTCGGTCATACGCAGTTGGCCTCCGGGCGCGGGGCGTCGGCCGCGAACCGGCCGGCGTTCAACGGGCTGACGTCCACGAAGGGTACGCGGCCCAGGACCAGGTCACGGACCACCTCGCCGACGGCCGGGCCCTGGAGGAAACCATGGCCGGAGAAGCCGGTGGCGTACAGGAAGCGGGAGACCGAAGTGGCCTCGCCGATCAGCGCGTTGTGGTCCGGGGTGACCTCGTACAGGCCCGCCCAGCCGCCGGTGCGGCGCAGGTCCAGGAGGGCCGGTGCGCGGTGTTCCATGGCGGCGGCCAACCGGGGGATCCAGCGGTCGTGGGTGTCGGTGGCGAAGCCGGGGCGTTCGTCGGGGTCGGACATGCCGAGGAGGAGACCGGGGCCCTCGCGGTGGAAGTAGAGGGTGGTGCTGAAGTCGATGGTCATGGGCAGCCCCGGGGGCAGGCCGGGGACCGGCTCGGTGACGGCGATCTGGCGGCGCAGCGGCTCCACGGGCAGCTCCACGCCGGCCATCCGGCCCACGGCCCGTGACCAGGGTCCGGCCGCGCAGATCACCGTGTCGGTGGCGATCCGGCCGAGGGTGGTGGACACGGCGGTGATGCGGTCGCCGTGGAGTTCGATGCCGGTGACCTCGGTGTGGCGCAGGACGCGGGCGCCGAGGGCGCGGGCGGCGGAGGCGTAGCCGTGGACCACGGCCTCGGGGGTGCAGTGGCCGTCGTCGGGCGAGTAGGCGGCGGCGAGGAGGCCCTCGGTGCGGATCAGCGGGGAGAGCTTGCGGGCCTCCTTCGGGGTGAGCATGCGGCTGGGCACGCCGAGCGCGTTCTGCAGCCGTACGCCCGCCTCGAAGGAGGCGACGTCCTCGGGGGTCGACAGCAGGAACAGGTAACCGACGCGGTGCAGCCCGATGTCGTACCCGATCTCCTCCCGGAACCGGCCGAACGCGGCCAGGCTGCGCGCCCCGAGCTGCACGTTGAGCTCGTCGGAGAACTGGGCCCGCACCCCGCCCGCCGCCTTCGAGGTGGAGCCGGAGGCCAGCTCGTCCCGTTCGACGAGTACGACGTCGCGGACACCGGCGGCGGCGAGGTGGTAGGCGATGCTCGTGCCCATCACTCCGCCGCCGATCACGACGGCTTGTGCCTGCATCCTCACGGGCGAGCCTCCCAGGGGTGACGGGATCGGTCGGTCCCCTCTTCCTGTCCGGACTCCGGTCCCCGTAATCAGGACAGGTGGGCCACCGCGTCCAGATGCGGAAGATGGTGGTCCAGGCGCTCCCGCTTGGTGCGCAGATAGGTGATGTTGCTCTCGCACGGCTGGATCAGCAACGGCACGGTCTCGGTGACCTCGATGCCGTGCCGTATCAGCGCCTCGCGCTTGTCGGGGTTGTTGGACATCAGGCGGACGCTGTTCACGCCGAGGTCGTGCAGCATGCCGGCGGCGACGCCGTAGTCGCGGGCGTCCACCGGCAGGCCGAGGGCGAGATTGGCCTCCACGGTGTCCAGGCCCTCCGCCTGCAGGGCCATGGCGCGCAGCTTGGCGAGCAGTCCGATGCCGCGGCCCTCGTGGCCCCTCAAGTAGACGACGATGCCGCTGCCTTCGGCGACGACGGCCCGCATGGCCGAGTCGAGCTGCTCGCCGCACTCGCAGTGCCGGGAGCCGAAGGCGTCACCGGTGAGGCACTCGGAGTGCAGCCGCACGAGGACGTCGTCGGTGCCGATCTCGCCGTGGACGAGAGCCACTTGTTCGTCGCCGCGGTCGTGGTCGAGATAGCCGACCGCCCGGAATTGCCCGTACACGGTGGGCAGCGGGGCATTCACTATGCGTTCCACGCCGGTGCGCTGCGGGGACTTCTTGCCGAGGACACCAATGTTGTCTGTCATGATTCTCGAGTTCCTAAGCAGAGACGAAAGGCCGTGAAAGAATGAGTGATTCGAGGGCGCGGTCGGCGGCATACGGTCCGTTGCCGGCGGACACCACGGAAGACGTACGGACGCGGGGCGCGAATGTCTCACGACAGGTCGCGGTACTGCCCGTCGGGAGCTTCGAACAGCACGGCGCGTACCTGCCGTTGGCGACCGACACCCTCGTCGCCTGTGCCATCGCCCGGGAGATCGCCGCGGCGTACCCGGTGCACCTCCTTCCGCCGGTGACGATCTCCTGCTCGCACGAGCACGCGGCCTGGGCGGGGACCGTCAGCATCTCCTCGGTGACCCTTCACTCGGTGATACGGGACATAGCGGATTCGCTCCGCCGCTCGGGGGTGGAGGCCCTCGTCGTGGTCAACGGGCACGGCGGAAACTACGTACTGGGCAACGTCGTTCAGGAATCCTCCTCCCGCGGCGAGCACATGGCACTGTTCCCGGCCGCGGAGGACTGGGAGTCGGCGCGCGAGCGGGCGGGGGTGGTCACGTCGCTGCTCACCGACATGCACGCGGGGGAAATCGAGACCTCCATCCTTCTGCACGCTCATCCCGAATTCGTCCGACCCGGCTATGAGACCTCCGATTTCGTCGCGGACGACCGTCGTCATCTGCTCACCCTCGGTATGTCCGCCTATACCGATTCGGGTGTCATCGGCCGTCCCTCGCTGGGTTCGGCGGAAAAGGGCAAAACGCTGCTGGAGAGCCTGGCGGATTCGTTCGGGCCGTATTTCTCGCTGCTCACCTCCGACGACGATTCCGTGGGCTCCGCTGACTCCGTGCGCGGGTAACGGGCGAGCAGGACGAACAGCCCCGGCAGGCTGGCCACGAGGCTGAGTACCCCGTACACCACGGCGACGGCCAGCCCGCTGCTCGCCCCGAGGCCGGCCGCGCCGAACGCCCAGGCGGTGACGCCCTCGCGCGGCCCCCAGCCGCCCACGTTGAGCGGCAGGCCCATGGCGACCAGAGCCAACACGGCGATCGGCAGCAGTGCGGCGACGGAGGCGGCCGACCCGGCGACGCGGGCGGCCAGCACGAACATCCCGACGTGCCCGGCGAGAACGACGAGGGACGACAGGGCGACCCCGGGTCCGTTCCGCCGCGAGAGCAGCCCTGCGCGGACCTCGTTCAGCGCCCGGCCGCACCGCACCGGCGCCCGGTTCATCCGCAGGGCGAGGACGACGGCCATCGCGCCCACCAGGGCGAACAGCAGCACCGGCGCGAGATCACGGGCCTGGTTCAGCACCGGCGACGGCATGGTCAGCAGCACCCCTGCGCCGACCACCGCCAACGCGAGCTGCCCGGCGACCCGTTCGAGGACGACGGCCCGTACACAGCGTCCGAGGTCCCGGGTGCTCTGCCCGTGCCGCACCGCGCGGTGGACGTCGCCGAGGACACCGCCGGGGAGGGCCGCGTTGAGGAACAGGGCGCGGTAGTAGGCGGCGACGGCGGGCCCGAGCGGCAGCCGGATCTTCAGGCCCCGGGCCACCAACTGCCAGCGCCAGGCGCTGAACACGGTCGTGACGACACCGATCCCGAGCGCGGCGACCAGCGACCCGCCGTCGATCCGCCGCAGCCCGTCCAGGAACACGCCGGTACCGAGCCGCCACAGCAGCACGGCGAGGATCAG
>JABFXD010000575.1 GCA_013361925.1 Streptomyces sp.
CCCCCGATCTGAGCCCGGAGGCCATCGGGAAGGCCGCCGAACACTTCCGGGCGAGCGGTACGCCGTTCCACCCGCGCTCGCTGCCCCGGTTCTCGCGCTTCTTCGCCGGTCTGGAGCTGCTGGGCCCCGGGGTGATCCCGGTGACCGGCTGGCGGCCGGAGCCCGTCGACGTCGAGGCCCAGGCGGAGGGCATCGTGCCGGTGTACGCGGGGGTCGCCCGCAAGCCCTGACCCGTACGCATACCCGTCCGCGTACCCGTACGGGTGCCGTGAACAGGTGCGTTCCCGCCCTCGCCCCTAGCTTCGAAAGCACGGGCAAGCAAGGGAGCGCATGTGACCGACACCCAGACCCCGCCCACCGAGCCGGGCGCGGCGCTGCTGAAGGCCGGGCGCTTCTTCCGGCCCGGCACTCCCGCGCCCGACCTGCACAGCATCGAGCTGACCGGGGGCCGCGAGGCGGACGCCTTCTACCGGGACCGGTGGAGCCACGACAAGGTCGTGAACTCCACGCACGGCGTGAACTGCACGGGCTCCTGCCGCTGGAAGGTGTACGTCAAGGACGGCATCATCACCTGGGAGACCCAGCAGACCGACTACCCGAGCGTCGGCCCGGACCGCCCCGAGTACGAGCCGCGCGGCTGCCCCCGGGGCGCCGCGTTCTCCTGGTACACGTACTCCCCCACCCGGGTGCGCTACCCGTACGTCCGCGGTGTCCTGCTCGACCTGTACCGCGAGGCGCTCGCGAGGACCGGTGACCCGGTCCTGGCCTGGGCGGACATCCAGAACGACCCCGAGCGCCGCCGCCGCTACCAGCAGGCCCGCGGCAAGGGCGGCCTGGTCCGGGCGACCTGGGACGAGGCCGTGGAGATCGTCGCCGCGGCCCACGTCCACACGATCAAGACGTACGGCCCCGACCGCATCGCCGGTTTCTCCCCGATCCCGGCGATGTCGATGGTGTCGCACGCGGCGGGCGCCCGCTTCCACTCGCTGATCGGCGCCCCGATGCTGTCGTTCTACGACTGGTACGCCGACCTGCCCGTCGCCTCCCCGCAGGTCTTCGGCGACCAGACCGACGTCCCCGAGTCCGGCGACTGGTGGGACGCCGCGTATCTGATGATGTGGGGCTCGAACGTCCCGGTGACCCGCACGCCGGACGCGCACTGGATGGCGGAGGCCCGCTACCGGGGCCAGAAGGTGGTCGTGGTCGCCCCGGACTACGCGGACAACGCCAAGTTCGCCGACGAGTGGCTGCACCCCCACCCCGGCACGGACGGGGCGCTGGCCCTGGCGATGGGGCACGTGATCCTCAAGGAGTTCTTCGTCGACCGGGAGACGCCGTTCTTCACGGACTACGTCAGGAAGTTCACCGATCTGCCGTTCCTGGTCACGCTCACCGAGAAGGACGGCGCCCACGTCCCCTCGAAGTTCCTGCGCGCCACCGACCTCGGCCAGGAGGGCGAGGGCGCGGAGTGGAAGACGGTCGTGCTGGACGCGGCGAGCGGTCGCGCGGTCGTCCCCAACGGCTCCCTGGGCTTCCGCTGGACCGATTCCGGCAAGGGCCGCTGGAACCTCGAACTCGGCCCGATCGAGCCGACATTGACCCTGCACGGGCAGAACATCGCGAGCGGCGTCGAGGTCCTGCTCCCCCGCTTCGACACCGAGGGCGGCGAACACGGCCAGGGCCGCGGCGACGTCGTGCACCGGGGGGTACCGGCGACGCGGCTCGGCGGTCCGGACGGGCCGCTGGTGACGACCGTGTACGACCTGCTGCTCGCCCAGTACGGCATCCGGCGCCCCGACCTGCCGGGCAGCTGGCCCGCCTCCTACGAGGACGCCGAGGCGCCCGGCACGCCGGCCTGGCAGGAGGTGCACACCTCCGTCCCTGCTGCCAAGTGCGTCAAGATCGCCCGGGAGTTCGCACGGACCGCCGAGCGCTCCAAGGGCCGCTGCATGATCCTGATGGGCGCGGGAACCAACCACTGGTTCCACTCCGAGACCATCTACCGCGCTTTCCTGGCCCTGCTCCAGCTCACCGGCTGCCAGGGCCGCAACGGCGGCGGCTGGGCGCACTACGTCGGCCAGGAGAAGTGCCGTCCGGCCACCGGCTGGGCCACGCTGGCCGCCGCGTCGGACTGGTCGCGGCCACCGCGGCAGATGATCGGTACCGCGTACTGGTTCCTCAACACCGACCAGTGGCGCTACGACCACTTCACCGCCGACGTGCTGTCCTCACCGCTCGGCGAGGGCCGCTTCAAGGGCATGACGGGCGCCGACTGCCTCGCCCTGTCGGCGCGTTCGGGCTGGATGCCGTCCTATCCGACCTTCGACCGCAACCCCCTGGAGCTGGGCGAGACCTTCGGCGACCCGGTGGCCAAGGCGGTGGCCGAACTCCGGGCGGGCACGCTGAACTTCGCCTGCGAGGACCCGGACGCCCCCGGGAACTGGCCGCGCGTGCTGACGCTGTGGCGGGCCAACCTGCTCGGCTCGTCGGCGAAGGGCGCCGAGTACTTCACCCGCCATCTGCTGGGCACGCAGTCGTCGTTGAGCGCCCAGGAGGCGGAGTCGCACGAGCGTCCCCGGGACGTGAGATGGCGGGAGGAGGCCCCCGAGGGCAAGCTCGACCTGCTGCTGTCCCTGGACTTCCGGCAGACCTCGTCGACCCTGCTGTCGGACGTGGTGCTGCCCGCGGCGACCTGGTACGAGAAGCACGACCTGTCGTCCACCGACATGCACCCCTACGTGCACTCCTTCACCCCGGCCGTGGACCCGCCGTGGCAGGCCCGCACCGACTTCGACACCTTCAAGGCGCTGGCCGACCGGCTCAGCGAGATGGCCGTCGTCCACCTGGGCACCCGCAAGGACCTGGTGGCGTCGCCGCTCCAGCACGACACCCCGGGCGAGACCGCCCAGCCCGGCGGGGTGGTCCTGGACTGGAAGCGCGGCGAGTGCGATCCGGTCCCCGGAAAGACGATGCCGAACCTCACGGTCGTCGAGCGGGACTACACGGCGATCGGCGCCAAGTTCCGGGCCCTCGGCCCGCTGGTCGAGAAGCTGGGCATGCCCTGCAAGGGGATCGCGCTCCACCCGGACGAAGAGGTGCGGCACCTGGCCGAGTTGAACGGCACCGGCTACGAGGGCCGTCCCTCGATCGACACCGCCGTGAAGGCCGCGAACACCATCCTCGCCCTGTCCGGCACCACCAACGGCCGCCTCGCCACCCAGGGTTTCCACACCCTGGAGGCGCGCACCGGGCAGGAGATGGCCCACCTGGCCGCCGAGCACGAGGGCAAGCGGATCACGTACGCCGACACCCAGGCGGCGCCCGTCCCCGTCATCACCTCGCCGGAGTGGTCGGGCAGCGAGTCCGGTGGCCGCAGGTACACGGCGTTCACGCTGAACACCGAGCATCTGAAGCCCTGGCACACCCTCACCGGCCGCCAGCACTTCTTCCTGGACCACGACTGGATCCATGAACTCGGCGAGGCGCTCCCGGTGTACCGGCCGCCGCTGGACATGAACAAGCTGTTCGGCGAACCGCAGCTCGGGCCGGACGGACAACGGGAGGTGACGGTCCGTTACCTCACCCCGCACAACAAGTGGTCCATCCACTCCGAGTACCAGGACAACCTGTTCATGCTGGCTCTCTCCCGCGGCGGCCAGTCCATCTGGATGGCCCCGCAGGACGCGGACGCCATCGGCGTCAAGGACGACGACTGGATCGAGGCGGTCAACCGCAACGGCGTGGTCGTCGCCCGCGCGGTCGTCTCGCACCGGATGCCGGCCGGCACGGTCTACATGCACCACGCGCAGGAGCGCACGGTCAACGTGCCGACGACGGAGGCCACCGGCAAGCGCGGCGGCATCCACAACTCACTGACCCGGCTCATCCTCAAGCCGTCCCATCTCATCGGCGGCTACGCCCAGTTGAGCTGGGCGTTCAACTACCTGGGCCCGACGGGCAACCAGCGCGACGAGGTGACGGTCATCCGCCGCCGCTCGCAAGAGGTGGAGTACTGAGATGCGAGTGATGGCTCAGATCGCGATGGTCATGAACCTCGACAAGTGCATCGGCTGCCACACCTGTTCCGTCACCTGCAAACAGGCATGGACCAACCGGCAGGGCATGGAGTACGTCTGGTTCAACAACGTCGAGACCCGCCCGGGACAGGGCTATCCGCGCCGCTACGAGGACCAGGAGAAGTGGCGCGGCGGCTGGGAGCTCAACAAACGGGGCGCGCTGAAGCTCAAGGCGGGTGGCCGCTTCCAGAAGCTCCTCGGCATCTTCTCCAACCCCAAGCTCCCGGAGATCAAGGACTACTACGAGCCCTGGACCTACGACTACAAGAACCTCACCGACGCCCCGCTCGGCGACGACTACCCGGTGGCCCGGCCGGTGTCGCAGATCGACGGCAAGCCGATGAAGATCGAGTGGTCCTCGAACTGGGACGACAACCTCGCCGGCGCCCCCGCCTACGGCGACCTCGACCCGATGGTCGAGCGGACCCGGCAACAGGCCGCCGACAAGGTGAGGTTCGAGTTCGAGCAGACCTTCATGTTCTATCTGCCACGCATCTGTGAGCACTGCCTCAACCCGTCCTGCGTCGCCTCGTGTCCGTCGGGCGCGATGTACAAGCGGGCGGAGGACGGCATCGTCCTGGTCGAC
>JABFXD010000607.1 GCA_013361925.1 Streptomyces sp.
GCGGAACGCCGAGGGCCTCATCGCCGGCGGCGCCGACGCGCTGCTCGTGGAGACCACCCAGGACCTGCTCCAGACCAAGGCCGCCGTCCTCGGCGCCCGCCGCGGCCTCGAAGCCCTCGGCCTGGACGTGCCACTGATCGTGTCGGTGACGGTGGAGTCGACCGGCACCATGCTCCTGGGCTCCGAGATCGGCGCCGCGCTCACCGCGCTGGAGCCGCTCGGCATCGACATGATCGGCCTCAACTGCGCGACCGGCCCGGCCGAGATGAGCGAGCACCTGCGCTACCTCGCCCGTCATTCCCGCATCCCGCTCTCCTGCATGCCGAACGCCGGGCTGCCGGTCCTGACCAAGGACGGCGCCCACTACCCGCTGGCCCCTTCGGAGTTGGCGGACGCGCAGGAGAACTTCGTACGGGACTACGGCCTGTCGCTGATCGGTGGCTGCTGCGGTACGACGCCCGAGCATCTGCGTCAGATCGTCGAGCGGGTACGGGGCATGGCACCGGGGGAGCGGGAACCGCGTCCGGAGCCGGGCGCGGCCTCGCTGTACCAGACGGTGCCGTTCCGTCAGGACACGGCGTACATGGCGATCGGTGAGCGGACGAACGCCAACGGGTCGAAGAAGTTCCGTGAGGCGATGCTGGAGGGTCGCTGGGACGACTGTGTGGAGATGGCCCGGGATCAGATCCGTGAGGGCGCGCACATGCTGGACCTGTGCGTGGACTATGTCGGCCGTGATGGCGTGGCGGACATGGAGGAGCTGGCTGGCCGCTTCGCGACCGCCTCCACGCTGCCGATCGTTTTGGACTCCACGGAGGTCGATGTCATCCAGGCCGGCCTGGAGAAGCTGGGCGGGCGTGCGGTCATCAACTCGGTCAACTACGAGGACGGCGACGGCCCGGAGTCGCGCTTCGCGAAGGTGACGAAGCTGGCGCAGGAGCATGGTGCGGCGTTGATCGCGCTGACGATCGATGAGGAGGGCCAGGCTCGTACCCCGGAGACGAAGGTCGCCATCGCCGAGCGGCTGATCGATGACCTGACCGGGAACTGGGGGATCCATGAGTCGGACATCCTCATCGACACCCTGACCTTCACGATCTGTACGGGTCAGGAGGAGTCGCGGGGCGACGGTATCGCGACGATCGAGGCGATCCGTGAGCTCAAGCGGCGTCACCCGGAGGTGCAGACGACGCTGGGTCTGTCGAACATCTCCTTCGGTCTGAATCCGGCTGCCCGCATCCTGCTCAACTCGGTCTTCCTGGACGAGTGTGTGAAGGCGGGGCTGGACTCGGCGATCGTGCACGCGTCGAAGATCCTGCCGATCGCGCGGTTCTCCGAGGAGGAGGTGCGGACGGCCCTGGATCTGATCTACGACCGTCGTGCCGAGGGTTATGACCCGCTCCAGAAGCTGATGGCGCTGTTCGAGGGTGCGACCGCGAAGTCGTTGAAGGCGGGCAAGGCCGAGGAGCTGGCTGCCCTCCCGCTGGAGGAGCGGCTGAAGCGGCGCATCATCGACGGCGAGAAGAACGGCCTGGAAGCCGATCTCGAAGAGGCCCTCCAGGACTCGCCCGCTCTCGACATCGTCAACAACACGCTCCTGGACGGCATGAAGGTGGTCGGTGAGCTGTTCGGCTCCGGCCAGATGCAGCTGCCGTTCGTGCTCCAGTCGGCCGAGGTGATGAAGACCGCCGTCGCCTATCTCGAACCGCACATGGAGAAGTCGGACGCGGAGGGCAAGGGCACGATCGTGCTGGCCACGGTCCGCGGGGACGTCCATGACATCGGTAAGAACCTGGTCGACATCATCCTGTCGAACAATGGCTACAACGTGGTCAACCTGGGCATCAAGCAGCCGGTCTCGGCGATTCTGGAGGCGGCTGAGGAGCACCGGGCCGATGTGATCGGTATGTCGGGGCTGCTGGTGAAGTCCACGGTGATCATGAAGGAGAACCTGGAGGAGCTCAACTCCCGTGGCATGGCCGCTGATTACCCGGTCATCCTGGGGGGTGCGGCGCTGACCCGGGCGTATGTCGAGCAGGATCTGCACGAGATCTACGAGGGCGAAGTCCGTTACGCCCGCGACGCGTTCGAGGGTCTGCGGCTGATGGACGCGCTGATCGGTGTGAAGCGGGGCGTGCCGGGGGCTGTCCTGCCCGAGCTCAAGCAGCGCCGGGTCAAGCCCGTCGCGAGTGGCGTCGTCGTCGCGGAGAGTCCGGAGAGTCCTGAAGAAGGGGGGCGCTCCGATGTGGCCGTCGACAATCCCGTCCCCGCGCCGCCCTTCTGGGGCACCCGGGTCGTCAAGGGCATCCAGCTCAAGGAGTACGCCTCCTGGCTGGACGAGGCCGCTCTGTTCAAGGGGCAGTGGGGGCTGAAGCAGGCGCGCAAGGGTGACGGGCCGACCTACGAGGAGCTCGTGGAGACCGAGGGGCGGCCGCGGCTGCGCGGGCTGCTCGACCGGCTCCAGACGGAGAACCTCCTTGAGGCCGCCGTCGTGCACGGCTACTTCCGCTGTGTGTCCAAGGGCGAGGACCTGATCCTGCTGGACGAGAACGGGTCCGAGCTGACCCGGTTCGCGTTCCCGCGGCAGCGACGCGGCCGTCGCCTCTGTCTGGCCGACTTCTTCCGTTCGGAGGAGTCGGGGGAGACGGACGTCGTCGGGCTTCAGGTCGTCACCGTCGGTTCGCGGATCGGGGAGGAGACGGCCCGGCTCTTCGAGGCGAACTCCTACCGCGACTACCTCGAACTGCACGGGCTGTCCGTCCAGTTGGCCGAGGCCCTCGCCGAGTACTGGCACGCACGCGTGCGCGGAGAGCTCGGTATCGCCGGGGGTGACCCGGGCTCGCTGGACGGCATGTTCCGCATCGAGTACCAGGGCTGCCGCTACTCCTTCGGCTACCCGGCCTGCCCCGACCTGGAGGACCGCGCGAAGATCGCCGACCTGCTCCGGCCGGAGCGCATCGGCGTCCATCTGTCCGAGGAGTTCCAGCTGCACCCCGAGCAGTCCACGGACGCCATCGTCCTGCACCACCCCGAAGCCAGCTACTTCAACGCCGGAGGCCGGGAGTGACGACGACCCTGCGCGACCTGCTCGACCGGGGAACCCCGTCGTTCTCCTTCGAGTTCTTTCCGCCGAAGACACCCAAGGGCGAGCGGACCCTGTGGGAGGCGATCCGCCGGATCGAACCGCTGGCCCCGACCTTCGTCTCGGTCACCTACGGGGCCGGCGGCTCCTCCCGGGACCGTACCGTCGAGGTGACCAAGCGGATCGCGACCGAGACGACCCTGCGCCCCGTCGCCCATCTGACCGCGGTCGGGCACTCGGTGTCGGAGCTGCGGCACATCATCGGCCAGTACGCCGACGCCGGCGTCCGTGACGTCCTCGCCCTGCGCGGTGACCCGCCCGGCGACCCCAACGCCCCCTGGATCGCCCACCCCGAAGGCTTCACCCACGCCCATGAACTGGTGCGCCTGGTCAAGGAGTCGGGGGAGTTCAGCGTCGGGGTGGCGGCCTTTCCCGAGCGGCATCCGCGCTCGGCCGACTGGGAGTCCGACATCCGGCACTTCGTCGCCAAGTGCAAGGCGGGCGCCGACTACGCGGTGACCCAGATGTTCTTCCACGTCGAGGACTATCTGCGGCTGCGCGACCGGGTCGCCGCGGCCGGCTGCGACACCCCGGTCATTCCGGAGATCATGCCGGCCACCGACGTACGCCAGATCGCCCGCTTCGCCGAACTCAGCGGCGCCGCCTTCCCCGAGGACCTCGCCCACCGCCTGGACGCCGTCCGCGACAACCCGGCGGACGGTCACCGCATCGGCGTCGAGTACGCCACCGCGATGGCCGAGCGGCTCCTCGCCGAGGGCGCCCCCGGCCTGCACTACATCACCCTCAACAAGTCCACGGCGGCCCTGGACATCCACCGCAACGTGCTGGCGGCGACCCGCGTCACCGCGTGAGGCCCACGGCACGACCGACCGAGCCGAACAGAGCCCAGCAGGAGGAGCAGGTGTACGACACCCCGGAAGAAGACGGCAGACAGTCCCAGGACATCCACGTCCTCGCCCCGCCGCTCCGGCTCGCGGGCATCGACGAGGACGACTCCTGGGAGCCCCACGTCGTACGCGGCATCGACTGACGCCGCCCTGCTCCACCGGTCCACGAGTGGGCGTTGGCAGTTTCCGACGAGCGGCGATGCGGAGGGGGTGCGGACATGAACGGTCTGCTGCGCGGCGGTGCGCGATGGTTGAGGAACCGCTGCCTGTGGCCGCTCTGGCGGTCCCTGGCGGCCTTCGGCGCCATGCATCTCGGCACCGGAACGCCCCAGGACCAGGGCCACGGCCAGGACATGGCTGATCCCGCCGCCGGCTCCCGCGGGTTCCTCGCGGGTCAGCTCTGGCGACGGTTTTTGGTGCTGCCGCCGGGGGTCGGTGGGCCACCACCCGCCCACCCCGAGCGACTGCGTGCTGATCTGCCGCTGTCGGCGCAGGAACGGCTGCTCGCCCGGGACCTGTGGCCCGTTTACGAACAGCGCGTCCGCGACACCAACTGACTCACCATTCCTGATTTATTGCTCCTGGCTCACCATTCGATGAGGGCGAGCCCTGCGGCCATGCCGCCGCCGAAGCCGGCGAGGAGGATCAGGTCACCCCGGTG
>JABFXD010000972.1 GCA_013361925.1 Streptomyces sp.
CGCATCGGCGCTGCCGATGGGGCCATCGGCAGGACGCCCCACTGGCGCGTGGACCAGCACGGATGCCCGCTCCTACGGTCAGGGACATGACCTCCGACCGCAAGGGCATCGCCCAGCTCACGACCGCCATGATCCTCTCCGGCACCCTCGGCGTCTTCGTCGTCGAGTCCGGCGCCTCCCCCTTCGACGTCGTCTTCTTCCGCGTCGTCTTCGGCGCCCTGGCGCTGGGCGGCTACGTGCTGGCCCGCGGCTGGCTCCGCGACCACGGCTTCACCCCGCGCACCCTCGGACTCGCCGTCCTGGGCGGTGTGTTCATCGTCTTCAACTGGGTGTTCCTCTTCGAGTCGTACGAGAACACCTCGATCTCCGTCGCCACGGTCGTCTACCACACCCAGCCGTTCTACGTCGTGCTGCTGGGCGCCCTCCTCTTCCGGGAGCGGCTCACCGCCGCCAAGGCGGGCTGGATCGGCCTGGCCTTCGCGGGACTGATCCTGGTCTCCGGCGTCACGCCGGGGGACTTCACCGGCGGCGGCTCCTATCTCCTGGGCGTCGGACAGGCGTTGTTCGCCGCGCTTCTCTACGGTCTGTCCACGCTGGTCACCAAGCGCATCACCGGCGTCCGCCCGCACCTCATCGCGCTGGTCCAAGTCCTCGTCGGAATCCCGCTGTTGCTCCCCTTCGCCGACTTCGGCGCGATGAGCGGCGCGAGCGCGGGCGACTGGGGCTGGCTGGCCGGGCTCGGGTTCATCCACACCGGCCTGATGTACGTCCTGATGTACGCCGCCTACGCCCAGCTGCCGCTCTCCAAGATCGCCGTCCTGGCCTTCGTCTACCCGGCCGTCGCGATGGGCATGGACTGGGCGGTGTACGGCCACCACATCGGCCTCGTCCAGGCGCTGGGCGTCCCGCTGATCGTGCTGGCGAGCCTCAAGGTCACCCTTGCTCGGACACCAGCTTCCGCGCCTGCTCCAGAAACAGCCGGGCATGCGCCGGCAGCCGCTTCCCGGACCGCCACGCGAGCTGCGTCCGGAGCGTGAACGGCGGCTCCCAGTCCAGTCGTACGAGAGAGCCCTCCGCGAGTTCGGCGGCGACCGTGATCTGTGGCAGCAGCGCGATGCCGAGACCGGCCGCCGTCGCCCGTTTGGTGGCCTCGATCGTGCCGAACTCCATGAAGTCGGCCGGCCCGCCCAGGGAGGTGAGCTCCCGCTCGAACAAGTCCCGGTAGGCGCAGCCCGGTTCGGTCGCGAGGAGGGACTGGCCCAGCAGGTCGGCGGTCGCCAACTCCCGTCCGTTGAGCGGGTGTTCCGGTGACGCCACCAGTGCCAGCGGCTCCACCGCCAGTACCTCGCTCTCCAGGCCCGGGTGCGCGGTCTCGGCCTCCATCAGGAAGCCCACGTCGTACGTGCCCTGCCGCAGCGCCTGCCGGGTCTCGTCACCGAGGGTCGTGCGCAGCGACAGCCGTACCTTCGGATAGCGGTGGTGGAAGAACTCCAGGAGCGGGGGCAGCCGGTAGGAGGTCAGCGACTCCATGGTGCCGACGGCGAGCGTGCCCGAGGGCTCCTCGGTCCCGGCGACGGCCGCCCGCGCCTCCTCGCTCAGCTCGATGATCCGGCGGGCGTACGGCAGCAGCCGCTCCCCGGCCTCGGTCAGCCGGATCCTGCTGCCGAGCCGGTCGAAGAGCTGGGTGCCGAGGGAGTCCTCCAGGGCGCGGATCTGGCTGGTGACACTGGACTGGGCGTAGCTCAGCTCGGCGGCGGCCCGGGTGAAGCTGAGCACGGTCGCGACCTTCTCGAAGGTGACCAGCAGCCGCAGCTCCATCAGGCGTCCTTGGGGTCCTCGCCCTGTTCCTTCTTGCGGAGCTCCTCCTCGCGGCGGCGGAGGTCGGCCTCCCAGTCCTTGAGGAGGGCCTCGTCCTTTTTGGAAGGCGCGGCGTCTTCGGCGAGGGACTTGAGGAACTCGGGGTTGTCGTCCGGGGCGACGAACCGTCCGCCGCCCGTCGGAGCACCGCCCGCCGTGGCGGGCCCGCGCTGCTTGCCGGCCACCAGCCAGGCGACCGGGCCGACGAGGACCTCGCCGAAGAGCAGCACGATGATCACCCAGACCACCTTCGGCAGCCCCTTGACCTGCTCCTCGGGGGTGTTCAGGCAGTCGATGAAGGCGTAGATCCACAGCGCCAGGACCAGCAGGAAGGGCAGATACCTGAGCATGAGTGGTGCGTTCCCCCAGGAGACGGTGGCAGGGCGTGGGACGGCCCCGGTGACGGGGCCAGGGTAGCCGGTACCGGATACTGGAACGCATGGCTTACGACGATCTTCGCTCGCTGCTCAGGGCCCTGGAACGCGAGGGCGACCTCAAGCGCGTCAAGGCCGAGGTCGACCCGTATCTGGAGGTCGGGGAGATCGTCGACCGGGTCAACAAGGCAGGCGGCCCCGCGCTTCTCTTCGAGAACGTGAAGGGCTCCTCGATGCCCCTCGCGATGAACGTCTTCGGGACCGACCGGCGGCTGCTGAAGTCGCTGGGACTGAAGTCGTACGAGGACATCTCCGACAAGATCGGCGGGCTGCTGCGGCCCGAGCTGCCGCACGGCTTCGTGGGCGTGCGGGAGGCCTTCGGCAAGCTCGGTGCGATGACGCACGTACCGCCGAAGAAGGTGAAGTCGGGGGACGCGCCCGTGCAGGAGGTCGTCCTCACCGGCGACGACGTCGATCTCGACGACCTGCCCGCGCTGTTCACCTGGCCGCAGGACGGCGGCTCCTTCTTCAACCTGGGCCTGACCCACACCAAGGACCCCGAGAGCGGCATCCGCAACCTCGGTCTGTACCGCCTCCAGCGCCACGACAAGCGCACGATCGGTATGCACTGGCAGATCCACAAGGACAGCCGGAACCACTACCAGGTGGCGGCCCGGCGCGGTGAGCGCCTGCCGGTCGCGATCGCCTTCGGCTGCCCGCCGGCCGTGACGTACGCGTCGACCGCGCCGCTTCCCGGTGACATCGACGAGTACCTGTTCGCCGGGTTCATCGCCGGCAAGCGGATCGAGATGGTCGACTGCAAGACGGTGCCGCTCCAGGTGCCGGCGCAGGCCGAGGTCGTCATCGAGGGCTGGCTGGAGCCGGGCGAGATGCTGCCGGAAGGGCCCTTCGGCGACCACACGGGCTTCTACACCCCGCAGGAACCCTTCCCCGCGCTGAAGATCGACTGCGTGACGATGCGGAAGCGGCCGCTGCTTCAGTCGATCGTCGTAGGCCGCCCCCCGACGGAGGACGGACCCCTGGGCCGGGCGACCGAACGCTTCTTCCTCCCCCTGCTGAAGATCATCGTGCCGGACATCGTGGACTACCACCTGCCCGAAGCGGGCGGCTTCCACAACTGCGCGATCATCTCGATCGACAAGAAATACCCCAAGCACGCCCAAAAGGTGATGCACGCTGTGTGGGGCGCCCACATGATGTCCCTGACGAAACTGATCGTGGTCGTCGACTCGGACTGCGACGTCCACGACCTCCACGAGGTGGCGTGGCGGGCCCTGGGCAACACGGACTACGCGCGTGACCTGTCGGTCGTCGAAGGACCGGTCGACCATCTCGACCACGCCTCCTACCAGCAGTTCTGGGGTGGCAAGGCGGGGATCGACGCGACGCGGAAGTGGCCCGAGGAGGGCTACACACGCGACGGCGGCTGGCCCGACATGGTGGTGTCGGACCCGGAGACGGCGGCGAAGGTGGACCGCCGGTGGAAGGAATACGGACTGTGAGTTCAGCGTCTGCCGCGATCCCCCAGCCGGGACGCACCAAGGCATTCCTCCGCCTGGTCATGATCGAGCACTCGGTGTTCGCGCTGCCCTTCGCGTACATCGCGGCGCTCACCGCGATGTACGAGTGGGACAAGAACATCCACTGGGGCCGGCTGCTGCTGGTCACCATCTGCATGGTCGGCCTGCGCACCTTCGCCATGGCGGTCAACCGGATCATCGACCGCGAGATCGACGCCCGGAACCCGCGGACCGCCCACCGCGAGCTGGTGACCGGCGCGATGTCGGTCAAGCACGCGTGGACGGGCGCGCTGGTCGCGGTGGTGGTCTTCCTGGGCTCGGCGGCCCTGCTCAACCCGCTGTGCCTGGCCCTCGCCCCGGTCGCCGTCATCCCGATGGTCGTCTACCCCTACGGCAAACGCTTCACGAACTACCCCCAGGCCATCCTCGGCCTCGCCCAGGCGATGGGCCCGGTCGGCGGCTGGCTCGCCATCACCGGCGAGTGGTCCTGGGACGCGGTGATCCTCGGCCTCGCCGTCGGCATCTGGATCGGCGGCTTCGACCTGATCTACGCCTGCCAGGACGTCGAGACCGACCGCGAGATCGGCGTCCTGTCGGTCCCGGCCCGCTTCGGCATCCCGGCGGCGATCTGGGGAGCCCGGGTCTGCCATGCCCTGACCATGACCCTCCTCATCTGGTACGCCGTCGCCACCGACGCGGGCGGGTTCTTCTGGGTCGGTCTGATGATCGTCGCGGCGGCCTTCGTCTACGAGCACAACATCGTCCGCCCGCATGACCTGACCCGCCTGAACAGGGCGTTCTTCAGCGTCAACGGCTTCATCGGGATCGCCCTGTTCGTGTGCGCGCTGCTGGATCTCCTGGTCAGGGGCCTGACC
>JABFXD010000451.1 GCA_013361925.1 Streptomyces sp.
CGGATCCAGGGCGTGACGCGGCCCTGGTGGAAGCGCAGCCGCAACTCGCTGCGCAGCCGTACGGTGCCCGACAGCCCCTCGACGATCCGCACGAGGCAGGGCAGTTGGGCCCGGGGCGGCATGAAGTCGGTGACCCGGACGGCTCCGGTCGGGGTCTCCCAGCGCGTGTCGAGGACCAGGGTGTCCTGCCGGTACGCCCGGTCCGCGCAGGTGCCGCCACCGACGGGGGCCACCCGCCAGAGGCCGTTGTCCCGCGTCCCCACCAGGGCGGCCAGACAGGCGGGTGAGTCGAAGCGGGGCAGACACAGCCAGTCGACGGAACCGTCCCTGCCGATCATGGCGGCGGTCTCCAGGTCACTGAGGAGGGCGTAGTCCTCGATGGGTGCGTTCATGATCGGGCCTGTCAGCGGTCGTACCGCTCTCCAACCCCACCCCGCATCACGCTGCCGTTGAAGCCGTATATTTACGGTGTATATCCACACATTGCCCCCTGATTCGGGCGCGAGTCAAGCCCTCGTTCAGCACCTCTTGACGCGGCACCCAAATCGGATGAAAGTGTATATATACACCGTAAACGTGCACGCCCTACGCAGGTTCGCCCGAGGGAAGTGGAAACAGCTCATGCGGCGCGTCATTGAGCCTCTTCAGCACTCGGAGCAGCTCCGGATGGTCGGTCAGCTCGCCGCCCTTGTACTTCCAGGAGAACGTCAACTGGCCGAGCCAGTCGGAACGCTGCCACTGCGCGATCATGCCGGTCAGCTCCTCGGCGGTGGGCCAGCGCCACTGCTCGAAGGAGAACGCCTGGATCATGCCCATGTAGCGGGTGACCCCGGCCTTGCGGAGACTTTCGAGCGTGCGTGGAATCTTCGTCCAGTCGCACGGCTCACCGACCAGACAGGGGTAGACGTTGACGCTCATCACGTCCGTCACGCCACGGAACGCCGCGAAGTGGTCGGGCCGGTCGACATTGACCACCGTGAAGCGCCTCCTGTCCGGGTCGAGCGATCGCACCAGCGCCGCCCGCGCCCGGACATCGGCGGCCGCCCCGGGGCAGTTGAGGTCGGTGTTGGGCTCGTCCGCGATGAAGTAGCCGGCGATCCGGGGGGCATCGGCCAGGCCGTAGCGGGCGAAGCGGCGGCCGACCTCCGCGTCGGTCCAGTTCCAGCGACAGCGCTTCTTGTCGTATCCGCCGAGCCACACCAGGGCACGCTGACCCGCGACCACGCTCGCGACTCCATCAGGCGTGACGTCGGCCAGCGAGTAGCCGTAACGCCTGGTCGCCGGATCCGTGGTGTTGAGCGCCACGGAAAGGAAATCTCCCGGCACCGGCGCGTAGCTGGTGCGCGCGGACGGGGCCCTCTCGGGGGCACACGAGCCGACGAGCAGCAGTCCGGCCGCCACCAGCGCGACGGCCCCGTACCGGGCCCGGAGGTGAGCCATCGGCATGCCTCCCCTGCACCGCAGACCACGTCAGCCAATCCGGCAAATCGGATAAAACTCGCCTTCTGATCCTACTGAGGATGCGCGATGGAATTCAATGAAGCCCTGCGCCGCACCATCGGTGGACACTGGCGCCTGCTCGTACTGTTCGTCGTGCTCCCGATGATCGTGGTGACCGCCGTCGGACTGTCCGGATCCTCGGCGTACGCCTCGAAGGCACGCGTTCAGGCCTCCGCGACGCTCCCCACGACCGACGTCCAGGCCAACGCCATGCTGAGCCGCGTCAGGGCGGTCGTCACCAGCGGTGCCGTCGTGAACGCGGCCCTGCACAAGGCGGACATCACCGACCGCAGCGCGGCCGACGTCGCCCACCGGACCAAGGTCTCGCGGCTCGGCGGATCCGCCGTCTTCACCATCAAGGTCACCGACCGTGACCCGCGGACCGCGGAGAAGCTCGCCGGTGCCCTGTCCGAACAGCTCGTGGCGTTCTTCAACGGCTCGGGCAACCTGCTGGTCACGGAGCTGATGGACCGTCAGGCCAAGCTCCAGGACGAGCGGGTGCGTGTCGCCGGGCAGCTCCCGGACGCCAACAGCGCGGCGGAGTCCGGGCGGCTCACCGCCAAGCTCGGTGCCCTGGACCAGCAGCTCCTCGATGTCCAGGCGGCCATGCGCGCGGCGCAGGCCGAGGGCTTGGGTGACCGGACGGCCTCGCTGCTCTCCTCGGCGGGCGACGCGACGGCCGTGCCCCTGCTCACCGGAGTCGACCTGGCACTCGCCGGGGCGATCGGACTGCTGACCGGACTTCTCGCGGTGACACTGCTGGAGGTGTTCCGGCCGCATGTCGCGGGCCGCTACGCCTTCGGCAGGGAGCTCGCGGCCCCCGTGCTGGGCCGCCTCCCCAAGGCACTGCGCGACTCGACAGACCCGCCTGCGGTCGACGCCGAGACGATCGTCGCCCTGCGCCGGGCCGTCGACAAGGCCGGGACCGGGACCGTGGTGCTGACCGGGCCGGGCCCCGACGACCGGCTCGCCGCACTCGCCGAGGAGCTCCAGGACCGGATGGCCGCACTCGACTCACCGGCCCATGCCCCGGCCGTGGAGGTGCACAACGGCCGGCCCGCCGACGGCAACGGCGCCGGCGGGCAGATACGGACGCTGACCCGGGAACGGGTGCGGCAGGCCGTGACCGCACCCACCACCCTTGCCTCCCCCGGCCCGCCGTCAACGGTCCGGGTCCGTGCGCTGCACCAGGTCGACAGCGTCTCCGACCAGGCACGGCATGCCCTCGTCGCGGTGGAACCGGAGCTTGTGCCCTACGCCGAACTGCGCCGGGTGCAGAACCTGGTGGCCACGACCGGCTGGCCGGCGATCGGCGTCCTCGGCGACGGCGCCCGGCAATCCCGCACGGTCGGCCGATGGGAGCGTGGCTGATGCGCGGCGTGCTGATCCAGGCGGGGCAGCGGCTCCTGGTCGACTGCCGGTGGTCTCCGCTGTCACCGCTGCTGACCGAAGCGGCCGCCGACGCCTGGCAGGCCGCCGGGCGGAGCAGGGCTGACGTCTGCCTGGAGGTGCAGGCACGGCACAAGCCGTTCGACGTACGGGGCTGGGAGACCCTCGCCCGGGGCGCCTTCGTCCGGGACGGCGTCGTGGTGTTGCGCAACGCCTGCGGCAGCGGGTTCGACCTGCTGCTGGCCGTGGACGGCGACGGACTGCGGGTCGTGGCGCGCTGGCGGCCACCGGTACGGGAGCGAGCGGCCGCGCACCTGCTGCGGTCCCGCTTCCATCTGCTGGTCAGGGCCACGCTCTTGCAGTACCCGGCGTTGTGGTGGGCCGGGTACAGGGGACTGGTGCCGGTGCACGCCTCAGCTTTGACGATCACACCGGCGGGCAAGGGCGACACGGGTACCCGGGGCTCGCCCCTGCTGTTGGCCGGGCCCGGCGGGACGGGGCGGTCCACCCTGCTGCTGGGCGCTGTCGCGGGAGGCGGCCGCGCCTGCTCGGACAACCTGTGCGTGACGGACGGCCGAGTCGTACACGGCCTGATCGAACCGATGCGCGTGCAGGGGGGCGGCGGTCGACGCATGGCGCACGGACGGACCGAGCGGCCGTTGCCGGGGCGCGTCGACGCCCTGTGCCCGGACCGGCTCGTCGTCCTTCGCCGGTCATGTTCGGGCCGCCCCGAGACACATGCCCTCGACGCGGAGCAGGCCGCGCGGAGCCTGGTCGCCGGCACTTACGCGGCCGGGGAACTGCGTCGCTACTGGCCCTTCGCCGCTGTCATGGCGCTGGGCACCGGCCTCGGGCCGCCTCACCCCCCGATAGCGGAAAGCGCGTCGCAGATCGCGGCCCGACTGCCGGCCCACGAACTGGTGCTCGGCGACCGGCCCGAGGAAGGGCTCGCCGCGCTCTACAGCCTGGCCGCGCTGGAGCGCGCACCCATGGAGGCGCTGCCATGACCCGACTGCACGTGGCCACGGTGATCACCCGCTTCGAAGCCGGGGCCGGCATCGTCGCACTGCGCGGGGCCCAGGCACTGGACCCGGCCGGGTACCGGACCACCGTCATCACCGGCCAGGGCGGCCGACTCCTGGACCTCGCCGCCGACCACGGCATCGAGGTTCTCGTGGAGCCCGCGTTGCGTTCCCCGATCGCACCCGGCGACGACCTGCGTGCCTTGCGCCGACTGACCAGGCTCTTCGGCCAGTCGCGGTTCGACGTCGTACACACGCACAGCGCCAAGGCCGGCACGCTCGGACGGCTGGCCGCGCACCGCGCCGGGGTCCCACGCATCGTGCACACCTTCCACGGGTTGCCCTACCACGAGTTCCAGTCCGGGCCGCGTCGTGGCGCGTACATCGCGATCGAACGGCAGGTCGGTCGGTTCACCGACGTGGCGCTGTGCGTGGGCACGGCCGTCGCCGTCGAGGTGGTCCGACGGGGGCTGGTGTCACCCGAGCGGGTCCGCACCATCGGTGTGCCGGTCGACCTCGACGCACCGGCCCGCACGCCCGCCGCCCGGTCCAGGGCCCGCTCGGAACTCGGTCTGCACAGGCCGGGCCCGGTGGTGGGAGCGGTCGGACGGCTCGCCTACCAGAAGAACCCCGAGACGTTCGTGCGAGCCCTGGCCGCACTCGGCCGGCCCGACGTGACCGGGGTGTGGGTCGGCGACGGAGAACTGGCCTCGCGGGTGCGCGAG
>JABFXD010000037.1 GCA_013361925.1 Streptomyces sp.
ATTCACAACCGCGGTGTCATTCACGTAAGTTCGTCGGGCCGCAGGGGCACGACCGGAACGGGGGACCGGTCGGGCCCCTGTTCCCGTTCCGGCCCCACGCCGAGGCGGTCGGCACACCGAAGAGCGCACAGCACCCGGACCCGCATCGCCGCGTGTTCTGCTGATGGCTCGCCGACGCTCGAATCGATCGCGGCGACAATCGAATCCCTTCTCAGATCTAGAGATCTGTGCGTTTTCAGCCGTACGCTGCCGCCAATCAGTCGGCACTCACGGCTCGGGGTATCCATGGACCGCACTCGCCTTCCCCACCTGCTGGCCCGCGAGAAGGCGGAGGCCGAGCGGCGTTGTCCGCGCTCCAAGGCCGCCTACGCGCGTGCCGACCATCTCTTCGGGCGAGTCCCGATGACCTGGATGAACAAGACGGCCGGGTCCTTCCCCCGGTATCTGGACAGCGCCCGCGGTGCCCGGGTCACCGACATCGACGGCCACGAGTACGTCGACTTCTGCCTCGGTGACACCGGCGCCATGGCCGGACACTCGCCCGCGCCGGTCGCCGAGGCGGTCCAGCGGCGGTTCGCCGGGCTCGGCGGGGCGACCGCGATGCTGCCCACCGAGGACGCGGAATGGGTCGGCGCGGAGCTGACCCGCCGCTTCGGGCTGGCCCGCTGGAGCTTCTCGCTGACCGCGACCGACGCCAACCGGTGGGCGATCCGGCTGGCCCGGGCCGTCACCGGCCGCCCCAAGATCCTCGTGAACAGCTACAGCTACCACGGCAGCGTCGACGAGTCCCTCATCGTCGTCGGCCCGGACGGCACGGGCATCGCCCGCCCCGGCAACGTGGGCGCCCCCTGCGACGTCACCCTCACCAGCCGGGTCGCCGAGTTCAACGACCTGGAGCAGCTGGAGCGCGAGCTGGCCCACGGCGACGTGGCCGCCGTCCTCATGGAACCCGCCCTCACCAACATCGGCATCGTGCTGCCCGAGCCCGGATACCTCGCGGGCGTCAGGGAGTTGACCCGACGGCACGGCACCCTGCTCATCAACGACGAGACGCACACCCTCTCCGCCGGACCCGGTGGCTGTACGGCCGCCTGGGACCTGGAGCCCGACCTCCTCACCGTCGGCAAGGCGATCGGCGGCGGCATCCCGGCCGGGGCGTACGGACTGTCCGCCGAACTCGCCGACCGGCTGCTCGGCCGCGCCGACCTCGACCTCGTCGACATGGGCGGCGTCGGCGGCACCCTGGCCGGAAACGCGCTCTCGGTCGCCGCGATGCGCGCCACCCTCGAACACGTCCTCACCGACGACGCGTTCGCCCACATGGCGAAGCTGTCCGAACGCTTCGAGGCGGGCGTCCGCGCGGGCATCGACGCCCATGCGCTGCCCTGGTCGGTGAGCAGGCTCGGCGCCCGTACCGAGTACCGCTTCGCCTCACCGGCACCCCGCACCGGCACCGAGTCCGCGGCGGCCGGCGACGAGGAGCTGGAGGACCTCCTCCACCTCTACCTCGCCAACCGGGGCATCCTGCTGACCCCCTTCCACAACATGGCGCTCATGTGCCCCGACACCACCGAACGCGATGTCGACACCCACACCGAGGTCTTCGCCGCCGCGCTCACCGAACTGGCGGGCTGAGCATGGACGAGATCGACCGGGCCATCCTGCGCGAACTGCAGACCGACGGCCGTATCGCCTACGCCGACCTCGGCCCCAAGGTCGGCCTCTCGGCCTCCGCCGCCCGGCAGCGCCTGCAACGCCTCCTGGACGCCAAGGCCGTTCAGGTCGTCGGGGTCACCGACCCGATGGCGATGGGCGGCCAGGCCATGGCCCTGCTCGGCATCGGCGTGGACGGCGACCCCCGTGCCGTCGCCGACGAACTCGCCGGGCGCACCGAGGTGATCTACTCGGTGCTCACCTCCGGCGGCTTCGACCTGTTCGTCGAGGTCGTCGCCCCCGGACCGCGCGACCTGCTGGACTTCGTCAACGACGTCGTACGGGCCGTCGAGGGGGTCCGCGAGGTCCGCTCGTTCCCCTACTTCGGCATCCACACGCACCGCTTCCTGTGGGACGTCGGCTGACAGACCCGCGCGGAGGCTGATTGAGCCGCGCGGAGCGGGTACCCGGCCAGTCCCGGAACGACAACCGCTGGAGGGAGCCCCCATGACCAGCAGCACGGAGACCGGCGGCGTGACCGGTACGCCGGACAAGGACTACAACCTCATCTGGTACGTCGAGGCATGCCTCAACAACGCGCTGCGCCTGGAGTCGTACATCCAGGACGCCGAACGCGACAAGGACAGCGAGGTCGCGGACCTCTTCCGCAAGGCCCAGGCGGACAGCCGCAAGGGTGCCGAGATCGGCAAGGGCCTGCTGCGCGCGCGACTGAACGGCGGCTGACCCCGGTCCACGGCGGCGCCCGGCACGGATCAACCGGCCGGGCGCCTCGTCATGGGCGCACCCGGGCGGTCGGCGCAGTGGTCCAGCGCACGGTGACGCCGGCCCCGCGGGCGGCTACCGTACCGGTCAGTAACCCACGGGACCGCAGGGAGGCCGCCATGCCGCAGCTCGAAGTCGACGGCGCAGCACTGACGTACGACGACGAGGGCCCCCGCGACGGTGAGGGCGTGCCCCTGGTGTTCGTGCACGGCTGGACGGCCAACCGGCACCGCTGGGACCACCAGCTCGCGCACTTCGCCGAGAAGCGCCGGGTGATCCGCCTCGACCTGCGTGGCCACGGCGAGAGCGGCGGCGCCGGGGTGCGCACGATCGCTGAGCTGGCGGACGACGTCCTCGCGCTCCTCGACCATCTGGAGATCGAGTGGTGCGTCCTGGTCGGCCACTCGATGGGCGGCATGATCGCACAGACCATCACGCTGGCCCACCCTGACCGCGTCGAGCGCCTGGTGCTGGTCAACTCGATCGGCCGCATGACCTACAGCCGGGGCAGGGGACTGCTGCTGGGCGTCTCGACGCTCGTCCCCTTCAAGCTGTTCGTCGCCACCAACATCCAGCGCGCCTTCGCCCCCGGCTACCCGCGCGACGAGATCCGCGCCTACGTCAAGGCCTCGGCGGACACCCCGCGCGAGGTCGTCATGACCCTGTACGGCGCCATGCGCGCCTTCGACGTCCTGGACCGGGTCGGCGAGATCGACGTCCCCACCCTGATGATCCACGGCTACCACGACATCCAGCTGCCGGTATGGCAGATGCTGCGGATGGCGAAGGCCTATCGGGACGCCGAGGTCCGCATCATCGACGCCGGTCATGAACTCCCGGTCGAGAAGCCGGAGGAGCTGACCCGGGCGCTGGACCGGTTCGTACGCGTCCCGGCCTGAATCACCGGCCGCCCCGAAGCCTCCTCCCTCGGCCCGGCGCTCGCGGGAGCATGCCGAGCTGCGCCGTTCGGAGGGGCTGACGCACCAGGAGCTCCACCGCCGCCGACGGAGTCGGCCTCGACCGCTCAACGAGCCGGGGGCATGCCCGGCCCGTTTATTTAAGTGTTGCCTTATATAAGCGGCCCGTGGCATAGTCGGGAACGTGCACGCCTTCGACGTACTGGGAGATCCGGTCAGACGCCGGATATTGGAGCTGCTCGCCTCGGGTGAGCAGACGTCGGGCGAGGTCAGCGCGGTGATCCGGAGCGAGTTCGGGATCTCCCAACCGGCCGTCTCACAGCATCTGCGGGTGCTGCGGGAGAGCGGATTCGCGTCCGTGCGGGCCGAGGGAACGCGACGGCTGTACGCCGTCCAGGCCGAGCCCCTCCGTGAGGTGGACGCCTGGCTGGACCGGTTCCGGGGGTTCTGGGAGCAGCGCCTCGACGCGCTGGGGACGGAGCTCGCGCGAGGCAAGCGTGAGCGCAGACCGAGAGAGGAAACGAGCGGAGATGACTGACTTCGTCGAGGAGATCAAGCGGCTGCACCGGGAGGTCGGCACGCGCGAGGTCGACGCGGGCGACGCCCGCACCGTGCTGCTGCGGCGCACCTATGAGGCCGACATCGCCGACGTGTGGGACGCGGTGACCTCGCCCGAGCGCATCAGCCGCTGGTTCCTGCCGGTCAGCGGTGAGTTCAAGGTCGGCGGCCGCTATCAGCTGGAGGGTCAGGCGGGCGGCGAGATCCTGGAGTGCGTGGCGCCGGAGCGGCTCAGGGTGAGCTGGCTGTTCGGGCCTGACCCGGGTTTCAGTGAGGTCGAGGTGCGGCTGACCGCCGAGGGCGAGGGGCGGACCGTGTTCGTGCTGGAGCACGTGGCCGTCGTGCCGGACGCGTTCTGGGACCAGTACGGCCCGGGCGCCACCGGCGTCGGCTGGGACCTGATGTCCCTCGGTCTCGCCCTGCACCTCGCCGGTGGCGCGATGACCCAGGAGGAGGCGGTGGCCTGGCAGCTCTCCGACGAGGGCAAGGAATGCGCAACCCGCTCCGGCGAGGCCTGGGGCGCGGCGTACCGCACGTCGGGCGCGGACACCGGGACCGTCGAGTCCACGACCGCGGCGACGATCGCTTTCTACACGGGAGCGTAGGCCGCGTCCGGCCTGGGGCTCAGCGATTCACCTCCAGGTATGGGCGACGTCCACCACCACCCGGTCGTCGACGCGCAGGACCCGGAACGGCAGCCGGGCGCGGACGCCGAGG
>JABFXD010000166.1 GCA_013361925.1 Streptomyces sp.
CTGCCGCTGCGGCTGCTACGTCAAGATCGCGCGCGCCGTCCAGCAGACGGCGGGGAAGTGAGCCATGCGTCCCTTCTCCTACACCCGTGCCTCCGACACCCGTGAGGCCCTCAACGCCGGTCGACACGGCGGCCGTTACATCGCCGGCGGCACCACGCTCGTCGACCTGATGCGGGAGACCGTCGAACACCCCGACACCCTCGTCGACATCAGCGGCCTCCCGCTGCGCGAGGTCAGAGCCACCGAGGGCGGCGGCCTGCGGATCGGGGCGCTGGTGACGATGGCCGAGACCGCCGCCCATCCCAAGGTGCGGGCCCTGTATCCCGTCATCTGCGAGTCGCTCGAACTGAGCGCGTCGGCCCAGCTGCGCAACATGGCCACCATCGGCGGCAACATCATGCAGCGCACCCGCTGCACCTACTTCCGTGACGTGAGCGCCGCGTGCAACAAGCGTGTGCCGGGCTCGGGTTGTGCCGCGCTGGAGGGGCACAACCGCACCCACGCGATCCTCGGCACCTCCGACGCCTGCGTGGCCACGCACCCCTCCGACGTCGCCGTGGCGTTCGCCGCGCTGGAGGCGACCGTGCACCTGCTGGGCCCGGACGGGGAACGTCGTGTCCGCTTCGCGGATTTCCTGCTGCGGCCCGGCAGCACCCCCAACCGTGAACAGGCCCTCCGAAAGGGCGAGTTGATCACGTCCGTCGAGATCCCGGCGCTCCCGCGCCCGCTGAAGTCCGGCTATCTGAAGGTCCGTGACCGGCAGTCCTACGAGTTCGCCCTCACCTCGGCGGCCGTCGCCCTGCACGTCCGAGGTGGGGTCGTCCGCGAGGCCAAGGTCGCTGCCGGGGGAGTGGGCACCGTGCCGTGGAAGCTGCCCGCCGTCGAGCGGGCCCTCATCGGTGAACGCCCCTCGGCAGCCCTCTGGGCAGCCGCCGCGGAGAAGGCCGCCGACGGTGCGCGAACCCTTCAACACAACGGGTTCAAGCCCGAGTTGCTCAAGCGGACCGTCGAGCGTCAGCTGCGTGTCGTGGGAGGTACGAAGTGAGTCCCCAGCCCCAGGCGGCCGTCGGCGCCCCGCTGTCCCGTGTCGACGGACGGCTGAAGGTCACCGGCAAGGCCCAGTACGCCGCCGAGCACGACGTCGACGGTGTCCTGCACGCGGTCATCGTCGACGCGGGCATCGGCGTCGGCCGCGTCACCTCGCTCGACACGAGCACCGCCGAGAAACAGCCCGGCGTCCTGCGGGTGATCCATCATCGCAACGCGCCGAAGCTGCCGTACCTGGACAACCCCGGCTCGAACAACCCCGAGGGCCGCAGGCTGCGGGTCTTCCAGGACGACAAGGTCCTCTTCCACGGCCAGCCCGTCGCCGTCGTCGTCGCCACCACCCTGGAGGCCGCCCAGCACGGCGCGAGCCTGGTCAAGGTGGCTTACGAGGTCAAGAAGCCGTCGACCGACATGACCCGGGCGAAGCCGGACGAGCCGACCAAGTACGCCCGCGGTGACGCGGAGGCCGGGCTGCGCGAGGCGGCGGTGCGCCTGGACCTGGACTACCGCACGGCGCGCAACCACCAGAACCCGATGGAACCGCACGCCACCATCGCCCGCTGGACCGGCGACAAGCTGACGGTGTGGGACAAGACCCAGTGGGTGGTGGGCACCCAGACCGAACTCTCCACCGTGTTCGACCTGCCCCTGAAATCCGTGCGGGTCATCTCCCCGTTCGTCGGAGGCGGCTTCGGCAGTGGCCTGCGCTGCTGGCCGCACACGGTGGTCGCGGCGCTCGCCGCCCGCGAGCTGAAACGCCCCGTCAAGCTCGTCCTGTCCCGCCGGCAGATGTACTTCGGCACCGGCTTCCGGCCCTCCTACGACTACCGCCTGCGCCTCGGCAGCGACCGGCGGGGCCGCCTCACCGCCATGGTGCACGAGATGGACGCGGAGACCTCCTCGTACGAGAAGTTCGAAGAGGCCATCATGCTCGCCGGCCAGATGTTCTACAGCACCCCCAACGTCAGCCAGGAGTACCGCAAGGTGCCGCTGGACGTGAACACTCCGCTGTGGATGCGCGGTCCGGGCTTCTCGAACGCGTCCTTCGCCATCGAGTCGGCCATGGACGAACTCGCGAACCGGCTCGGTGTCGACCCGATCGAGCTGCGGCTGCGCAACGAGCCGGCCGAGGACGAGTCGAACGGGCTGCCCTGGTCGACCCGCAGGCTGCGCGAGTGCTACAGCGTCGGCGCGCGGGAGTTCGGCTGGGACCGGCGCAACCCCAAGCCCCGCTCGACGCGCGACGGCGACTGGCTGATCGGCCTGGGCATGGCCGCGGCCGTGTACGACCCCGGGCGCTTTCCCGCGCAGGCGCGGGTCCGCCTGGACGCCGACGGCACCGCGGTGGCCGAGGCCGCCACCATCGACATGGGGCCGGGCACCTACACCTCGCAGACTCAGGTCGCCGCGGACGCCCTCGGGCTGACCATGCGCAACGTGACCTTCCGGCTCGGCGACTCCCTCTACCCGCCCACCCCGCCGCACGGCGGCTCGATGACCATGACGGTCGTCGGCTCCGCCGTTCTCGACGGATGCAACAAGGTCCGCGGCCAGGCGATCAAGCTGGCCGTCGAGGACGAGGAGTCGCCGCTGTACGGCGTCAAGGCCGAGGACGTCGTCGTCCGCAACGGCCGGCTGCACGTCCAGGACAACCCCACCCGTGGCGAGACCTACCAGCGGCTGCTGACCCGCAACAAGCTCACCCACCTCGAAGCCGACGGCGCCTACGCCGGAGCACCGGAACCCGCGCGCCACTCCTACTTCTCCTACGGCGCGGTCTTCACCGAGGTCGGCGTGGACGCCACGCTCGGCCTGGTCCGGGTGCGGCGGATGCTCGGCGTGTACGACGTCGGCCGCGTCGTCAGCCCCAAGCTGGCGGACAGCCAGGCGCTGGGCGGCATGGTGGGCGGCATCGGCCAGGCCCTCCTTGAGCACACGGTCACCGACCACCGTGACGGCCGGATCGTCAACGCGAGCCTCGCCGACTACCTCGTCCCGGTGAACGCCGACATCCGCGACCTCAAGGCGATCTACCTGGAGGGCGAGGACCCCGATGCCGACCCGCTCGGCGTCAAGGGGATCGGGGAGATCGTCCAGGTGGGTGTGGCGGCCGCCATCGCCAACGCCGTCTACAACGCCACCGGCCGTCGCATCCGCGAACTGCCCATCACCGCCGAGGCGTTGATCTGAGCCGGGGTGTTCTGGGCCGCGGAGGAGAAGCGCGGTGCCCAGGACACCCCCTTGCCCGTCCGGCTGCCGGACCTCTCAGGGCCGCCGTCGTGTTCGCGCCCCCGTGGAGCGCGGCGGCGGCCCTTCCCCACACCCACGGAGACAGGCCCATGTTCAACATCGCGGACACACTGCACCGCTGGTGCCGTGAGGCACGTCCGTTCGCCCTGGCCACCGTCGTCGACGTCACCGGCAGCGCACCCTTGCCGGTCGGTACGTCGGTCGCGGTGGACGCGGACGGCAACGCCGTCGGCAGCATCTCCGGCGGCTGCGTCGAGGGCGCCGTCCACGAGCTGTGCCGGCAGGTACTCAAGGACGGGGGCGCGCCTCAGCGGGCCTGGTTCGGGTACTCCGACGACGACGCCTTCGCCGTCGGACTGACCTGCGGTGGCGAACTCGACGTCCTGGTCCAGCGCGTCGACCCTGCCGCGCAGCCCCATCTGGCCGCCGCCTTCGCGGAGGTCGTGTCCGGTCGGCCCACCGCCGTGGCACAGGTGGTCGACGGACCCGAAAAACTCCTGGGCCGTACGGTGTGTGTCATCGGTGACGCGGCCCACGCAACCCTGGGCAACGGCGAGTTGGACCGGGAGGTGACGACACAGGCCGGCGCCCTGCTACGGGCCGGACGCACCGCACGCGTCGAGGTCGGCGGCGACGCGGACACCTGCCCCGAGAGGCTGTCCGTCCTCGTCCACGTCCACGCGTCCCCGCCCCGTATGCTCATCTTCGGTGCCGTCGACTTCGCCGCCGCGCTCAGCCGGGCGGGTGACTTCCTGGGCTACCACGTCACGGTGTGCGACGCCCGCCCCGTCTTCGCCACCCCGGCCCGCTTCCCGTACGCGGACGAGGTGGTGGTCGACTGGCCGCACCGGTACCTGGCGCAGACGGCCGTGGACGCCCGTACCGCGATCTGCGTCCTCACCCACGACGCCAAATTCGACATCCCTCTGCTCCGGCTCGCCCTCGACCTGCCCGTCGGCTACGTCGGTGCGATGGGATCCCGTCGCACCCATGACGAACGGCTGCGCCGCCTGCGCGAAGTCGGCCTCACCCAGCCCCAGTTGGCCCGACTGCGCTCCCCGATCGGCCTGGACCTCGGCGCCCGCACACCGCAGGAGACGGCGATGTCCATCGCCGCGGAGATCATCGCCGATCGGAACCGGGGCACCGGCCTGCCCCTGTCCCAGCGCACCGGCCCCATTCACGGGCACACCGGTCACGTGCCGGCGGCGGTGTGAAGCGCCGGCCGGAGAGAGGAAGCAACGTGCTCATCGACACCTACGGCCGGCAGGCCACCGACCTGCGTGTGTCGCTGACCGACCGGTGCAATCTGCGCTGTACGTACTGCA
>JABFXD010000267.1 GCA_013361925.1 Streptomyces sp.
ACCCGCACGCTCGCCCTGCTCGGCGCCGACGTACTGCGGATCGATCCGCCGCACGTCCCCGAACTCCCGGACCAGCACGCCGACACCGGCTTCGGGAAGCGGTCCGCGACGCTGGACCTGGCGGCCGACCCGGGCACCTTCGAGGAGCTGCTCGCGACGGCCGACGTGGTCGTCACCGGGTACCGGCCGGGTGCCCTCGACCGGTTCGGGCTGTCACCGCGGGCGCTGACGGAGCGGCGGCCGGGGATCGTCGTGGCGCAGCTGTCGGCGTGGGGCGCCTACGGGCCGTGGAGCGAGCGGCGGGGCTTCGACAGCCTGGTGCAGGTGGCGACCGGGATCGCGGCGGTCGAGGGGTCGATGGAGCAGCCCGGCGCACTGCCCGCGCAGGCGCTGGACCACGGGACGGGGTATCTGCTGGCGGCGGAGGTGCTGCGGGCGGTGCGCGAGCAGTCGTACGACGGCGGCAGCCGGTGCGTGCGACTGGCGCTGGCCCGGACGGCGCAGTGGCTCATGGAGGGGGTACCGGGCGAGTCAGCCGGAGGGATCGGGGGGTACGGCGCGGCCGGGCAGGTCACCCAGGCCGCCTACGACGGCCCGGACGCCTGGCTCGCCGAGACCGACAGCGGTATCGGGCGGTTGCGGTACGCCCGGTCGCCGGTGTCCTTCGTGGACGGACCGGTCGACTGGGCTCGGCCGCCCGGCCGCTGGGGCGTCGATTCCGCGCGCTGGGAGTGAGCGGCGGTCGGCCGGAAAACGTACTCGTGGGCGGAATGGCGTAACGCCAGTTGTTTTCCTTGACTTGCCCTGTTCTGTGACAGCTGGTGAAGATCCTGAGGTGACCTTGATAAGACCCGGCACCCGGGCGACCGACGCCGACGCGCCACTGCCGCGTCGGCCCGGCCCCGGTCGTGCCGTCATCGTCCTCGTCCTGGTGGCGCTCGGCGCCCTGATACCGCTGCTCGGCCCGTCCGCCGCGCTGCACGGCACCGGGGAGGCCGCGGCTCCCGGTGACGGTGGCATCGCGCTGCTGCGGTCGGTGCTGGTGGCGGCGCTGTGCGTGCCGGTGGGCGAGCTGTTCGTGCAGCGGCTGGCCCGCGCGGTGCCCGGCGCTCCCCCGGTCATGCCGCGCAGTTGGGCCGTGTACGCCGCGGGCGCCGGGTTCGTCGCCGCGCTGGGGCTGGCCTCCGTCGTGGCGACCGGGAACCTCGTGCCGCACAGCCTGGCGCAGATCGACGTCGGCGGCCTGTACGCCTCCCGGGACGGCAAGCTCGCGCTCGTCGAGGTCAACGCGTTCCTCGTGGCCGGTCTGTGCGCCCGCTCGGCCCGCCCGGCCTCCCAGGTCTGGCCGCTGGCCGCGATCGTGGTGGCGGAGGCGCTGCGGGCCCATCCCCCGACCGAGCACGAACCGCTGGTCGGGTCGGGGCTGACGCTCGTCCATCTGACCTGCGCCGCGCTGTGGGTGGGCGGGTTGCTGTACGCGCTGCGGACGCTCCGGAGGTGGGGCGCCTCGGAGGCCGGCTCGGCCCTGTTGGGCCTCTACGCGCGCGTGGCCGCCGTGCTGCTGGCCGCGATCACCGCGACCGGGGTGTGGAGCACACTGCGCCGGATGCCGCCGGAGACGGTCCTCGACCAGCTGACGACGACCGCGTACGGGCGCGTGCTGTTCGCCAAGGTGCTGCTGGTGGCCGCGGTCGCCGGGCTCGCCCTGTCGGCGCGGCTCCGGCTGCGCCGGGCGCCCGACCCGCTGACCGCCTGCACCCCCGCGCGGGCGGAGATCGCCGTACTGGGCGTGGTGGTCGTGGTGTCGGCGCTGCTGACGGCGCTGCCGTTGCCGATCCGCTGGTGAAGCGCGAAGCGTGAGGCTCAGCCTGTGACCAGGACCTTCAGCGCCGTGCGCTCGTCCATGGCCTGGTAGCCGGCGGGTACGCCCTCCATGTCGACGGTCAGGTCGAAGACGGGCGACGGGTCGATGCTGCCGTCCAGGATGTCGGGCAGCAGCTCGGGGATGTACGCGCGGACCGGCGCGACGCCGCCGCGCAGCCCGATGTTCCGGTCGAACATGACGCCGAGGTCGAGGCCCGTGCCGCTGCCGTGCGGGACGCCGACCCAGCCGACGGTGCCGCCGTCGCGCGCGATGCCGACCGCCGTGCGCATGGACTGCTCGGTGCCGACGGCCTCGACGACGGCGTGGGCGCCCTGGCCGCCGGTGAGTTCACGGACGGCCTCGACGGCCGCGTCGCCCCGCTCGGCGACGACGTCGGTGGCGCCGAAGCGGCGCGCGATGTCGGTGCGGGCCTCGTGGCGGCCCAGGGCGATGATCCGCTCGGCGCCCAGTCGCTTGGCGGCGAGGACCGCGCACAGGCCGACGGCCCCGTCACCGACGACGGCGACCGTGGCGCCCGCGCGGGCGCCGGCGCCGAGGGCGGCGTGGTGGCCGGTGCCCATGACGTCGGAGAGGGTCAGCAGGGCGGAGAGCAGGTGGTCGTCGGAGGCCGCCTCCTTGGGCAGCTGGACGAGGGTGCCGTCGGCGAAGGGCACGCGCACGGCCTCGCCCTGGCCGCCGTCGTAGCCGACGGAGCCCCAGAAGCCGCCGTGCTCGCAGGAGGTGTTCAGGCCCTCGCGGCAGTAGTCGCAGACGCCGTCGGACCACATGAAGGGCGCGACGACCAGGTCTCCGCGCCGTACGGTGGCCACCTCGGAGCCCGTCTCCTCGACGATGCCGAGGAACTCGTGCCCGATCCGCTGTCCCGGCTGCCGGGTCGCCTGCCCGCGATAGGCCCACAGGTCGCTGCCGCAGATGCAGGCGCGCAGGACGCGGACCACGGCGTCGGTCGGCAGCTGCACGACCGGGTCGGGCACGTCCTCCACGCGCATGTCGAAGGGGGCGTGGATGGTGGTGGCGCGCATGGCGAGGATCCTTCTCGTCTCTGGTGGTACCCGCGCTCAGGGGGTGGTCGAGCGCACCTCACCGTACGCCGCCCCCGGTAGCCGTCGCTCGCCGAGTGTGCCGGTGACCAGGAGGGACTGCGCGGCGACATAGGTGGCCATGATCCAGAGGTCGGGGCGCGGCAGCTGGTCCCACTCGGCGACACCGCTCGCGATGAGCGTGTCGGAGAGTACGAACAGCACACCGCCGATGCCGGCGAGACGGCCCATGCGGGCGGCGGCCAGGTATGCCATGACGGTGAGCAGGACGCTGTAGCCGGCGACGGGGATCCGCAGGTCGGCCGGCAGGTCGGGCCACAGGGACTGGACGGTGCCGGCCAGGAAGACGGTGTAGACGACGGCGAGGAAGCCGCCCCGCGCGCGTACGGTCGCTCGGTCCGTGCCGTACTTCAGGAACAGGACGATGTAGCAGACGTGCCCGGCCGCGAAGGAGGCCATCCCCGCGAGGAAGGCCGGTTCGGCGTCCAGGAGGAGCAGGGTGTCGCCGCCCCAGCCGAAGAGCAGGGCGGCGATCAGGAGGCGGGGCGCGCCGCACACGGCCGCGTACACGGCCAGGAGGGGCATCAGCAGGGGCTTGGCGACGAGGTGCCCGGGGTCCCAGTCGGCGGCCAGGGAGCCGAGGTCCACGGCGGTCGTGAGGGCGAGGGCCCCGATGAGCGGACGTCTCACGCGGCCACGGTCTCCTCGGCCGGTTCCGCCGCGGGCGCCGGCTGCCATCCCGGCCCCCGCAGGACATGCCCCACGCGGTTGCGCCAGCCTCGGGCCGCCTTGATGTCCTTGGCGATCGACATGTACTCGTGGGTGGCGACCTTGATCGGGTTGAACGTGTTGATGTTCTTGGTCAACCCGTAGACGGGCCGGTCGGTCTCGGCGACGAACGAGCCGAAGAGCCGGTCCCAGACGATGAGGATGCCGCCGAAGTTGCGGTCCAGGTAGCCGCCCTGGGAGGCGTGGTGGACGCGGTGGTGGGAGGGCGTGTTGAAGACGAACTCGAACCACCGGGGCAGCTTGTCGATGCGCTCGGTGTGGATCCAGAACTGGTAGACGAGGTTCGCCGAGGAGCAGAACGCGAGCGCGGCCGGGTGCACTCCGGCGGCGATCAGCGGCACGTAGAACGGCCAGACCGTCAGCGAGGTCCAGGGCTGGCGCAGGGCCGTGGTGAGGTTGAACTTCTCGCTGGAGTGGTGGACGACGTGGCAGGCCCACAGGATGCGGATGACGTGGTGGCCGCGGTGCGACCAGTAGTAGAAGAAGTCCTGCGCGAGCAGCATCAGCGGGACGGTCCACCACAGCACGGGGACGCGGAGCGGCGTGAGTTCGTAGATCGCCGTGTAGACGGCGACGATGGGGATCTTCCACAGGAAGTCGAAGACGAGGCTCCCCAGCCCCATGCCGACACTGGTCGCGGCGTCCTTCGTCTCGTATCCGGCGGCGTCGTCGTCGGGGTGGATTCGGACGCTGATCATCTCGACCACGGTGAGCAGCACGAAGGCGGGTATCGACCACAGCACGGCATCGGGCAGGTTCGGCATGGGGGCACCGTAGAACCGCTGGTCGGCTGCGGCTAGACGTTGTTACTCACAAGTATTACCGAGGGTACGCGCTTACTTGTTGGTGATCTCCGCCAAAGGCTGCACGGGCGTCTTCAGACTCCGGCCGCCCCGAGCA
>JABFXD010000476.1 GCA_013361925.1 Streptomyces sp.
GGGGCGATGTCCGCGGGCGTGGGTGTCCCCGACAGGTCCTCGTCGGGCTCGGCCGCGGCCAGCATGGCGGTGCGCATGCCACCCGGATCGACCCACCACACCCGCAGCCCCGGCTCCTCTACGGCCAGCACCGCCGACAGCTGGTCCAAGGCCGCTTTCGTCGCCCCGTAAGCCCCCCAGGTCCGGTACGCCTCCGCGCCCGCGTCCGAGCTCACGTTCACCACCGCACCCGAGGGCGCCGCCCGCAGCTCGGGCAGCGCTTCCTGGAGCAGTCCCAGCGGCGCCACCACGTTGGTCTCCAGGGCCGCGCGGAAGCCGCCCAGCGAGTGATCGCCGAGCGGCACCAGCGGTTCGGCGCCCAGCACCCCGGCGTTGTTCACCAGCAGATCGAGACCGCCCAGCTCACGCGCCGCGGCCACCAGCCCGGCCCGATGCCCGGCATCCGTGACGTCCCCGGGCAACGCCGTCACGCGCGTGCCGTGCGCCGCGACTCCCGCCGCCGTCTTGTGCAGCGTCTCGGCGTTCCTGGCGTCGAGCACCAGATCCCAGCCGCGCGCGGCCAGCGCCTCCGCGAGCGCCCGCCCCAGTCCCCTGGAAGCCCCCGTGATGATCGCTACCGGCATGACACGTCCCCTCGTCGTCACTTCAAGTGCCTTCGACGCCCTCAACGTAGGAACAGAGCGGCCCCACCCGCGTCGGACGCGGGTCGCGACCCAAGCGGGGCCTTCGCCCTAAGCCCCCGGTCCGGGCCCTTCGCCCTAGGCCCAGCGCCCTAGGCGGCCGCCGCCACAGGGCGGATACGGACTGTCACACCCCGCCGGTACCGTGAGGGCATGAGTCAAGGCCCCAGGTCCGGTCTGGCCGCGGTGAGCGCCGCGCTGCTGGCCATGAGCAGGCATCTAGAGGTGCGTGACGTCCTCAAGACGATCGTCGCCTCGGCCCGCGAGCTGCTCGACGCGCAGTACGCCGCCCTCGGCGTCCCCGACGACCACGGAGGCTTCGCCCAGTTCGTCGTCGACGGCGTCAGCGACCAGCAGTGGAAGGCCATCGGCCCGCTCCCCAGGCAGCACGGCATCCTCGCCGCGATGCTTCAGGAGGCCAAGGTCGAGCGCCTCGCCGACGTACGCAAGGACCCCCGCTTCGAGGGCTGGCCGTCCGCCCACCCCGACATGTCCGACTTCCTGGGCCTGCCGATCCGCGACGGCGACGAGGTCATCGGTGCGCTCTTCCTCGCCAACAAGCTGCGTCCTGTGGGGGGAAACCCCGCACACCCCCCGTGCCCCGAGCCGGACGGCACCTGCGGCTTCACCGCCGAGGACGAGGAACTGCTCTCCATCCTCGCCCAGCACGCCGCGATCGCCCTCACCAACGCCCGTCTGTACGAGCGCAGCCGCGAACTGACCATCGCCGAGGAGCGCTCCCGGCTCGCGCACGAACTGCACGACGCGGTCGCCCAGAAGCTGTTCTCCCTGCGCCTGACCGCCCAGGCCGCCGCCGCGCTGGTCGACCGCGACCCCTCCCGCGCCAAGGGCGAGCTGCAACAGGTCGCCGTACTCGCCGCCGAGGCCGCCGACGAACTGCGCGCCGCCGTCGTCGAACTGCGCCCCGCCGCCCTCGACGAGGACGGCCTCGTCGCCACCCTCCGCACCCAGATCCAGGTCCTCGACCGCGCCCACACCGCGCGCGTGACCTTCGACAGCTGCGGAGTGCGCGCCCTGCCCGCCGCCCAGGAGGAGGCCCTCCTGCGCGTCGCCCAGGAGGCCCTGCACAACGCCCTGCGGCACTCCGGAGCCGACCACGTCGACGTGACCCTGGCCCGCCGCGGCAGCGGAGCCCTCCTGAGCGTCACCGACGACGGCAGCGGCTTCGACCCGAAGACCACCCGCCGCGCGGGACGCCACCTCGGCCTCGTCTCCATGCGGGACCGGGCGAGCGGGGTCGGCGGCGCGCTGACCGTGGAATCGGCGCCCGGCAAGGGCACCACGATCGAGATGGAGGTCCCTGGTGGCTGACGCAATCAAGGTGCTGCTCGTCGACGACCACCAGGTGGTCCGCCGCGGACTGCGCACCTTCCTCGAAGTACAGGACGACATAGAGGTCGTGGGCGAGGCCTCGGACGGCGCCGAGGGCGTCGCCCGCGCCGAGGAACTCAAGCCGGACGTCGTCCTCATGGACGTCAAGATGCCGGGCATGGACGGCGTCGAGGCCCTGCGCAAGCTCCGCGAACTGAACAACCCCGCGCGCGTGCTCATCGTCACCAGCTTCACCGAGCAGCGCACGGTGATCCCGGCCCTGCGCGCCGGAGCCGCCGGCTACGTCTACAAGGACGTCGACCCCGACGCCCTCGCCGGCGCCATCCGCTCGGTCCATGCCGGCCACATCCTCCTCCAGCCCGAGGTCGCGGGCGCCCTGCTCTCGCAGGAGGAGGCCAACTCCGGGCAGGGCAGAGCGGGCTCACTCACGGAACGGGAGCGCGAGGTGCTCGGCCTGATCGCCGACGGCCGCTCCAACCGCGAGATCGCCCGCGCCCTCGTCCTCTCCGAGAAGACGGTCAAGACCCACGTCTCGAACATCCTGATGAAACTCGACCTGGCGGACCGCACCCAGGCCGCGTTGTGGGCGGTACGTCATGGAGTGGCCGGTTAAATCCATCGAGCGGACGGCAATACGGAGGGTTCCGCTCCGGAGTGAGATTCATACCGTCGTGGGAATGTCACCCGGACGGCGCATCCTTCGTCGATCTCCACCGTTCTCCAGTGCGTGCTGCGGCGACTGCCGCGGCGATCGCTAGGGAGGGCTCAGAAGTGAAGAACCTGAAGAAGGCAGCGGCCGTGACGATGGTGGCCGGCGGACTGATCGCCGCCGGTGCCGGGATGGCCTCCGCCACCGACGCGCACGCCGACGGCAAGGCCGTGGGTTCGCCGGGCGTCGCCTCGGGCAACCTCGTCCAGGCCCCGATCCACATCCCGGTCAACGCGGTCGGCAACAGCGTGAACGTCGTGGGCATCCTCAACCCCGCGTTCGGCAACCTCGGCGTGAACCACTGACCTCCGCCCAGGAGCGACAGTGACCTCCGGCCTCCCGGGCGCTCCCGGGAGGCCGGTCCGTTTGTAGGGCCAATGACCCGAACGGGCAGTTGCCGTCGGGCTCCCGTACCGTTCACGCTCATCTCCGCGTTTGACCAGGCACGACCCGCGGCCGGGTCGGATACGCAAACGCAGGAGGAACGCTTCTCATGAACATCGCCAAGAAGGCTGCCGTGGCCCTCACCGTCGCCGGTATCGCCACGGGTGCCGCCGCCGGTGCCGCTGTCGCCGACGCGGGTGCCGACGGCGCGGCCGTGAAGTCGCCGGGCGTCGGCTCGGGCAACCTGGTCCAGGTCCCCGTCCACGTCCCCGTCAACGTCGTCGGCAACACGGTCAACGGCATCGCCGGCCTGAACCCCGCGTTCGGCAACAACGGCGTGAACGACTGACGTCGGGTCCGAGCCGGTGGGCCTCTCAAGTCAAGGGCGACTTGGGGGGCCTTCGGTCTGTGTGACGTGCGGTTCTTCGGCTGCGAGCCGGTGGTGGCTGGTCGCGCAGTTCCCCGCGCCCCTTGGGCACGGAGGGCCTGCGCCAACTCTGGCAGTGGCCCCCCCGCCTACCGCACTCCGCGCTCCCGCTCCTCCACATACGCGTTGTACGCCGCGACCTGCGCACGCCGGGCGGTGCGTTCCACCGGCCGAAGCGCCTCCGCACGCGCCCCCATCTCGCCGGCCGTCACCGCGCCCCCATGCCCGTTCGCGTACGCCACGGAGATCAACAACCCCACCCGCTGCGCCAACTCCAGCACCCGCACCGCCCGCGGCGGATACCCCGGCGCCAACACCTCCCGCCCCCGCTCGGCCCGCGCCCGATACGCGTCGATCGCCGCCTCCGCCACCGGCCCCGACCCGGCCACGTCCAGCCGCGTCAACACCTCCGTCGCCTCCCGAAGGGCCTCCGCCAGCTCCCGCTCGGCCTCGCCGAGGGAGGGCACATCGGCGGGCGGCGCCTCCCGTACGGGCAGCACATGCCATACGACCTCGACATGCACATCACCCTCGGGCCCGGCCTCGTACACCTCCGGCACCAACCCGAGCGCGGCCCCGTGACAGATCACCGCCTCCTCGGCCTCCAACGCCCGCGCGTTGAACTCCGGCGGCCCGCTCAGCCCCAGCGGATGCCCCGGCGCCGGCAGTGCCAACCGCAGCCCCGTCACCCCGAGCGCCCGCAACCGCCCCAGCGCGAGCGTCAGCCCGACCGGCCCCGACTCACCCGGCAGGCCCTCCACGCGATGGACCGCGTCGTCCCCGACAGCGGCGAGCACGGCGTCGTCAGGCGACACAAGTCCGGCCAAAAGGGCGTTTCCCCAAGCGGCGAGGCGTCCAGAGCGTGATTCCGAGAGCATGCCTCCACCCTAAGGACCGGACCGATGGAATGGGCCGCCCGACCGGTGGCGTAGATTTCCTTGAAGGCTGCGCCCGAAAATGCGCGCACGCGACAGCCGAGACGCCGAGACCGGTCACACTGCAAGGGGAGACAACGCGCTCATGAGCGATGTTCTGGAGCTTCAGGACGTATCCGTGGTCCG
>JABFXD010000702.1 GCA_013361925.1 Streptomyces sp.
AGGCGCTGCTGATGAACGGCGAGGACTACGCGGAGTTCCACAAGGCCTTCAAGGAGAAGCGGACCCCGAAATGGCAAGGCCGGTGACTGCGATGCCGCTAGGGGCGCGGGGAACTGCGCGACCAGCCACGACGGCCCCGCAGCCGCACACTCACCCGAGCCACCCCCTACATGTGGCGATCATCGGCGGAGGCCCCGGCGGCCTCTACGCGGCGGCGTTGCTGAAACGCCTGGACCCCGCCCGCGAAGTCACCGTCTGGGAACGCAACGCCCCCGACAACACCTTCGGCTTCGGGGTGGTCCTCTCCGACGAGACCCTCGGCGGCATAGAACACGCCGACCCCGTGGTCTACGAGGCCCTCCAACAGGACTTCATCCGCTGGGACGACATCGACATCGTCCACCGAGGAACCCGCCACACCTCCGGAGGACACGGTTTCGCCGCCCTCGGCCGCAAACGCCTCCTGGAGATCCTCCACACCCGCTGCCGCGACCTCGGCGTGGACCTCCGCTTCCGCACCGAGGCCCCACCCGACCTCGCCGACACCCACGACCTCGTCATCGCGGCCGACGGAGTCAACAGCACCACCCGCGAGTCCCGAAGGCAGCTGTTCCGTCCCCACGTCACCACCCACCGCTGCCGCTACATCTGGCTCGCCGCCGACTTCGCCTTCGACGCCTTCCGCTTCGAGATCGCCGAGACCGAACACGGCGTGATGCAACTGCACGGCTACCCGTACGCGCCCGACGCCTCCACCGTGATCGTCGAGATGCGCGAAGAGGTCTGGCAGGCCGCCGGTTTCGCGGAACTCGACGCCCAGGAGTCCCTCGACCGCTGCGCCAAGATCTTCACGGACGCCCTCGGCGGCAGGCCGCTGCGCTCCAACAACTCCGCCTGGACGACCTTCCGCACGGTCGTCAACGCACACTGGTCCCACGGCAACACCGTCCTGCTCGGCGACGCCGCCCACACCGCCCACTTCTCCATCGGCTCCGGCACCAAGCTCGCCGTCGAGGACGCCCTCGCCCTCGCCGCCTGCCTGGAGGAGCAACCGGACCTGCCCACGGCACTCCAGGCGTACGAGGACGAACGCAAGCCCGTCGTCGCCTCCACTCAACGCGCCGCCCGCGCCAGCCTGGAGTGGTTCGAGAACCTCGGCCGCTATCTCGACCAGCCGCCCCACCAGTTCGCCTTCAACCTCCTCACCCGCAGCCGCCGCGTCACCCACGACAACCTGCGCCTGCGTGACGCCCACTTCACCGGCGCGGTGGAGCGCGAGTTCGGCTGCCCGCCCGGTACGCCCCCGATGTTCACCCCGTTCCGGCTGCGCGGACTGACCCTGCGCAACCGGGTCGTGGTGTCGCCCATGGACATGTACTCCGCCACCGACGGCCTCCCCGGCGACTTCCACCTCGTCCACCTGGGCGCGCGGGCGCTCGGCGGGGCGGCGCTGGTGATGACCGAGATGGTGTGCGTGAGCGAGGAGGGCCGGATCACCCCCGGCTGCACCGGCCTCTACAACGGCAAGCAGGCCGAGGCGTGGAAGCGGATCACCGACTTCGTGCACGCGCAGACGCCGGGCACCGCGATCGGCGTGCAGCTGGGCCACTCCGGCCGCAAAGGCTCGACCAAGCTGATGTGGGAGGGCATGGACGAGCCGCTGCCCGACGGCAACTGGCCCCTCGTGGCCGCGTCCGCGCTCCCGTACGCGCCCGCCAACCAGACCCCGCGCGAACTCACCCGCGCCCAACTCACCGACATCCGAGAACAGTTCACGGCCGCCGCCTGGCGGGCCGCCCGCGCCGGCTTCGACCTCCTCGAACTCCACTGCGCGCACGGCTATCTGCTCTCCGGCTTCCTCTCCCCGCTCACCAACCACCGCACCGACGCCTACGGCGGCACGCTCGCCAAACGCCTCCGCTTCCCCCTGGAGGTCTTCGACGCCATCAGGGGCGTCTGGCCGGACGAACGGCCCATGACCGTGCGGATCTCCGCCACCGACTGGGCCGACGGCGGCACCTCGGCCGAGGACGCCGTCGAGATCGCCCGCGCCTTCGCCGCGCACGGCGCCGACGCGATCGACGTGTCGACCGGGCAGGTCGTGGCCGAGGAGCGGCCGGAGTTCGGGCGGTCGTACCAGACGCCCTTCGCGGACCGGATCCGCCACGAGACCGGCATCCCGGTGATCGCGGTCGGCGCGATCTCCTCCTGGGACGACGTCAACTCCCTGATCCTGGCCGGGCGCACCGACCTGTGCGCCCTCGCCCGCCCTCACCTCTACGACCCGCACTGGACCCTGCACGCCGCCGCCGAGCAGGGCTACGACGGACCCGGCGTCACCTGGCCGGCCCCGTACCGGGCGGGCAGCCGGCGCCCCCAGACCGGACGCACGGACGCCCCCAAACCCCGCCTGAAGCTGGGGACTTGAGGGCGTTCGCGCAAAAGAGGGATCAGGAAAGCCCGACCATTCCGGCCGTCAGCGTCGCCCCGTCCGCCGGGTCGATCAGGAGGAACGCGCCGGTGCGCCGGGAGACCGCGTAGTCGTCCAGGGCCAGCGGCTCGGCCGTGCGCAGCGCCACGCGGCCGAGATCGTTCGCGTTCAACTCGCGGACCTCGCCCAGGTCCTGGACGATCGCCTTGACGGTCCGTGTGGTGTGCCGGACCAGGACGCGGTCGCCGACCCGCAGCGGACGGTCGGCCAGATGGCAGACGGCCGCCCGGACGTCCCGGGTGAGCGCCGGGACGTCGACCCCGGCCGTGATCATGTCGCCGCGCGACACGTCCCGCTGGTCGGCGAGGCGCACCCCGATGGACTGCGGCGCGTACGCCACCTCCGTGGGGACGCCGAGCACGTCGATGCCGGTGATCTCGGAGGTCTCGCCGGACGGGTGGACGGTCACCCGGTCGCCGACGCGCAGCGCGCCCGAAGCCAACTGGCCCGCGTAGTGGCGGACTTCGCCGTCCCGGATGACGTACTGGACGGGGAAGCGGGCGGGCGCGTCGGGGGCCTCGACGCCCACCGGCACGTTCTCCAGGAACTCCAGCAACGCCGGTCCCTCGTACCAGTCCATCTGCGTCGAGCGGTCCACCACGTTGTCGCCGACGAGCGCCGAGACGGGGATCGGTGTGAAGGAGGGCAGCCCCAACTCGGCGGCGTGACCGGCGAAGTCCTCGACGATCCGCTCGAACTCCTTCTCCTCGTACCCGACGAGGTCCATCTTGTTGACGGCGAGGACCACGTGCGGGACGCGCAGCAGCGCGGCGATGGCCGCGTGGCGGAGGGTCTGCTCCACCACGCCGTTACGGGCGTCGACCAGGACGATCGTCAGTTCGGCGGTGGAGGCGCCGGTGACCATGTTGCGGGTGTACTGCACATGGCCGGGGGTGTCGGCGAGGATGAACCGGCGCTTGGCGGTGGCGAAGTAGCGGTAGGCCACGTCGATGGTGATGCCCTGCTCGCGCTCGGCGCGCAGGCCGTCCGTGAGGAGCGCGAGGTCGGGGCCTTCCTGGCCGCGCGACGCGGAGGCGCGCTCCACGGCCTCCAGTTGGTCGGTGAGGACCGACTTGGAGTCGTGCAGCAGCCGGCCGACGAGGGTCGACTTGCCGTCGTCGACGGAACCGGCGGTCGCGAACCGAAGCGTGTCGACGGTCGTGTTGACGGTCATGTCTAGAAATACCCTTCGCGCTTGCGGTCTTCCATCGCGGCCTCGGACATCTTGTCGTCGGCGCGGGTCGCGCCGCGCTCGGTGAGCCGGGACGCGGCGATCTCCGTGATGACCTGCTCCAGCGTCACGGCGTCGGAGTCGACGGCACCGGTGCAGGACATGTCGCCGACCGTGCGATAGCGCACGAGACGCTTCTCGACGGTCTCGGTCTCCTTGGGGCCGCCCCACTCGCCGGCGGTCAGCCACATGCCGGCCCGCTGGAACACCTCACGCTCGTGCGCGAAGTAGATCTCCGGCAGCTCGATGCCCTCGCGGGCGATGTACTGCCACACGTCCAGCTCGGTCCAGTTGGAGAGCGGGAACACGCGGACGTGCTCGCCGGGAGCGTGCCGTCCGTTGTAGAGGTTCCACAGCTCGGGGCGCTGGCGGCGCGGGTCCCACTGCGAGAACTCGTCCCGCAGCGAGAAGACGCGCTCCTTGGCGCGGGCCTTCTCCTCGTCCCGGCGGCCACCGCCGAAGACCGCGTCGAACTTCTCCGCCTGGATCTTCTCGGTCAGCGGCAGCGTCTGGAGCGGGTTACGGGTCCCGTCGGGACGCTCGCGCAGCACGCCCCGGTCGATGTAGTCCTGCACGGAGGCGACATGCAGCCGCAGCCCGTGCTCGGCGACCGTCCGGTCGCGGTACTCCAGGACCTCGGGGAAGTTGTGCCCGGTGTCCACATGGAGGAGCGAGAAGGGAATCGCCGCCGGGGCGAACGCCTTCAGCGCCAGATGCAGCATGACGATGGAGTCCTTGCCGCCGGAGAAGAGAATCACCGGCCGCTCGAACTCACCCGCCACCTCACGGAAGATGTGCACGGCCTCGGACTCCAGCGCGTCCAGGTGCGAGAGAGCGAAGTCGCTCATACGATCCCCCGCTCCGCCAGCACGGCGTACACCGCGT
>JABFXD010000290.1 GCA_013361925.1 Streptomyces sp.
CACCAGGACCAGTACCGCGATGCCGCCGGTGCGCATGAAGTCGGGCAGGAAGAAGACCGCCGCCCAGCCCATCGCGATGTAGCAGGGGGTGTACAGCCAGCGCGGGGCGCCGACCCAGAAGACCCGGAAGGCGATTCCGGCCAGCGCCGCGCCCCAGATGCCCCAGAGCAGCCACTGTCCCTTGCTTCCCGGCAGGAGCAGCATGGTCAGCGGGGTGTAGGTGCCCGCGATGATCAGAAAGATGTTGGCGTGATCGAGTCTGCGCAGGACGCCGTCCATGCGCGGACTCCAGTTGCCCCGGTGGTAGAGGGCGCTGACGCCGAACAGCAGGCAGGCCGTCAGGGCGAAGATCCCGCAGGCGATCCGGCCCCGGGTCGAGTCCGCGAGAGCGGTGAGTACCAGACCCGCGATGAGTACGGCCGGAAACATGCCGAGATGCAGCCAGCCCCTGAGCTTCGGCTTGATCTCTTGCGACAGGGAGAGCGCTACAGGACCGCGGCCGGCGGCCGAGGGGTCCAGATGCGCGTCGGAGGCGGACGCAGTCATGTCCGGCATCGTACCTACGGACCCGTAAGTCGCGGATGAGGAGGAGCTGATAACCGGCCGAGAGTGGCCATCATCTCACGGCAGTTGACGCGCCGGAGGCCTCGGTAAAGAACCCTCAAGTGAACCCAACGTGCACGCAAAGAAGCGCTCCGGCAACAGCGCGTCACGTGGCAATCCTCACTCCGCTCACCTGTGATGCCCTCTGGACAGATGGGCGGTAGCGTCGGATGATCAAATGAGTGCGGTCGGCACCGGATGAGCGCCAAGGTCACCACCGAGAAGCATCCGGGTCGCAGCCCCCACGGGGCCTCCAAACAAAAAATCCCTCATCAAGGAGCAATCGTGGCGCGCGACATCGCGGCTCCCCCCGTCATCCCCACCCAGCACAAGGAACTGATCTCGTGGGTGAACGAGATCGCCGAACTGACCCAGCCGGACAACGTGGTCTGGTGTGACGGATCCGAGGCGGAGTACGAGCGCCTGAGCGAGGAGCTCGTGGCGAAGGGCACCTTCAAGAGGCTCGACCCGATCAAGCGCCCCAACTCCTACTACGCGGCCTCCGACCCGACCGACGTCGCGCGCGTCGAGGACCGCACCTTCATCTGCTCCGAGAAGGAGGAGGACGCGGGCCCGACCAACCACTGGAAGGCCCCCGCCGAGATGCGGGACATCTTCCAGGGCGAGAAGGGCGTCTTCCGCGGCTCCATGAAGGGCCGGACGATGTACGTCGTCCCGTTCTGCATGGGCCCCCTCGGCTCGGACCTCTCCGCGATCGGCGTCGAGATCACCGACTCCGCCTACGTCGCGGTCTCCATGCGCACCATGACCCGCATGGGACAGCCGGTCCTCGACGAGCTCGGCACCGACGGCTTCTTCGTGAAGGCCGTGCACACCCTCGGCGCGCCCCTCGCGGAGGGCGAGGCGGACGTCCCCTGGCCGTGCAACAGCACCAAGTACATCTCGCACTTCCCCGAGAGCCGCGAGATCTGGTCCTACGGCTCCGGCTACGGCGGCAACGCCCTGCTCGGCAAGAAGTGCTACGCCCTGCGCATCGCCTCCGTCATGGCGCGCGACGAGGGCTGGCTGGCCGAGCACATGCTGATCCTCAAACTGACGCCCCCGCAGGGCGAGTCGAAGTACGTCGCCGCCGCCTTCCCGTCCGCCTGCGGCAAGACCAACCTCGCCATGCTGGAGCCCACGATCTCCGGCTGGACGGTCGAGACGATCGGCGACGACATCGCCTGGATGCGCTTCGGCGAGGACGGCCGCCTCTACGCCATCAACCCCGAGGCCGGCTTCTTCGGCGTCGCGCCCGGCACCGGTGAGCACACCAACGCCAACGCGATGAAGACCCTGTGGGGCAACTCCGTCTTCACCAACGTGGCGCTGACCGACGACAACGACATCTGGTGGGAGGGGATGACGGAGGAGACTCCGGCGCACCTCACCGACTGGAAGGGCAACGACTGGACGCCGGAGTCACAGACCCCGGCCGCCCACCCCAACGCCCGCTTCACCGTCCCGGCCTCGCAGTGCCCGATCATCGCGCCCGAGTGGGAGGACCCCAAGGGCGTGCCGATCTCGGCGATCCTCTTCGGTGGCCGCCGCGCCTCCGCGGTGCCGCTGGTGACGGAGTCCTTCGACTGGAACCACGGCGTCTTCCTCGGCGCCAACGTGGCCTCCGAGAAGACCGCCGCCGCCGAGGGCAAGGTCGGCGAGCTGCGCCGCGACCCCTTCGCCATGCTGCCGTTCTGCGGCTACAACATGGGCGACTACATGGGCCACTGGGTCGACGTCGCCAAGGACAAGGACGCCGCGAAGCTCCCCAAGATCTATTACGTCAACTGGTTCCGCAAGAACGACGAGGGCAAGTTCGTCTGGCCCGGGTTCGGCGAGAACAGCCGTGTCCTGAAGTGGATCGTCGAGCGCCTCGACGGCAAGGCGGAGGGTGTGGAGACCCCGATCGGCATCCTGCCGACGCGGGAGGCCCTCGACACGGCCGGCCTCGAACTGGCCGACGCCGACCTCGACTTCCTCCTCACCGTCGACAAGGAGGTCTGGCGCGAGGAGGCCGCGCTGATCCCCGAGCACCTCAACACCTTCGGCGACCACACCCCGAAGGAACTGTGGGACGAGTACCGGGCGCTGGTGCAGCGCCTCGGCTGAGTCCCCGCACAGACCGCCGCGGTCGGCTCCGATCGTGCCCTGACCAGCTGTATCGTCACGGCCGACCGCGGTGACAGCCGACGAGGTTCCGTACAACGGCGTGCGGAATCACAGGCCTGGCATCGCGTGCCCGTCCGCCCCGACGGGAACGCGATGCCAGGCCTTCGTCTTCTTGTGGCGCCTCGTGCCGCTGGGTCAGTTCGCCCGGCCCCGGTCCTCCAGATAGCGGGTGTGCGACTCCTGTCGCCTGGCCTCCGCCTCCCGCAGCGCCGCCGCCAGCCGCTCCGCCTCCTCCTGGAGCAGGGTCAACTGCCGTTCCAGATGACGTTCCGGGGCTTCCTGGCCCGGCGCGAGGCGGGTCCACCACCGTGTGCGGACGAAGGTGTCGACGGCCTCGGGAACGTCCTGCCGTACGGCCCGGGCGAGCGTGTGCACGCCCTCCGGGTCCTGGGAGAGGAGTTCCGTGGCCCAGCCGGGGTCCAGCAGCGCCGTCAGCAGGTCGGTCAGTTCGGTGAGGCGGCCCGCGGCGGCCGGGGGCAGCTCGACCTCCGCCAGATAGGCGCACAGCTTCCCGAAGTCGTCCCGCAGGGCGTCCAGCTGGGCCGACGGGTCGGGGAAGTCCGGCAGCGCGGGCCGCTCCGGCGGGGCGACCAGCGCCCCGGCGCCGTACAGCCCCGCCACGACCACCGGCCAGTACGCGCCCGCCACCCCCGCGAGCGTGAGCCCGACCCCGACGAGCCCGCACACGCTGCCCGCGATGTTCTTGCGGGACTCCAGATATCTACTGATAGCCACGGATCTCCTCGAAGGCACCGTCCAGCGACCCCTTCTGGGCGTCGAAGAGACGGCCGCCGGTCAGGTCGGCGAGGTGTTCCAGTGCGGAGCGGTCGGAGTCGCCGAAGAGGATGGGGAAGACGGGGATCTGGCGCTGGGCGGGGCTGAGGGCGCGGTAGAACGCCTCGAACTCCGCGGCCGTGCTGCCCGTGGTGTTCTCACCGTCCGTCATCAGCACGATCGAGGTGAACATGTCCCGCTCACCACGGAGTTGCCCGTAAGCCTGCTCCAGAGAGGAGTAGATCGCGGTGTCGCCCTCGGCGGTGAGCGCCTGGATGTCCGCACGGATGTCCTCGATGCCGCTCCGGGGGTCGGCATCCATGGTCAGGCCCCGCACGTCCTTCACCGCCGAGCCGAACGGCATCAGCGTGACCTCCTCACGGCCCCGGAAATCGGCGCTGACGTCGGTGAGCGCCTTCTTCAGCCGCTTCAGCCGGTCACCCTCCATCGAGCCCGAGGTGTCGAGGACGTACACGGTCCGGGACGGCCGGCGCAGCTCGTTGTCGTACGCGTCGAGCAGCCCGTCCGCGACCGACCGGGTGCCCGGGAAGGGGAGTTCCCGCCGTCGGTCGGTGCCGAGGCCGGCCGCGGGGGCGACCGAGGGGACCACCGGGCGGCGATGGGTGCGCTCGGTGATCTCGCGCTGGTTCTCCGGTGTGCGCAGGGCCTCGGTCAGCCGGCGGACGGCGTCGCGCTGTGCGGCGTCGGCGGTGGTGAGCGTGGAGAGCGGATAGTCGGCGGTGACAACACCGTCGCGGGGGCGGATCACCGTCAGCTCCGGGATGCCCTTGAGGACGGACTCGTAGTTGATGAGCGCGTCGACGTTCCCGCGCCGCTTGTACGCAGAGGCCAGCCAGCCCGACGATCCCGAGGTCAGCTGCTGCCCCCGGAAGAACTCCTTCAGCCTCGGTGTCGCCTTCGTGACGTCCTCGTCCGTGAGGGCGGACTGTGCCCCGGAGAGCGCCGAGGCGACGGAGATCAGCGTGGAGAAACCGGAGTTGGAGACCGTGGGGTCGGTCATGCCGTACGTCAGCCCGTCGTCCCGCACGGCCTCGGCGACC
>JABFXD010000938.1 GCA_013361925.1 Streptomyces sp.
TTTTCCACAGCTGTGGAGTTGTCCACAGGGTCTGACGCGTTTCGGCCACCGGCTGTACGGTCTGCACGAGTTGATGTTCGGGCGCGTGCGTGTTCGGGGGAGGCGGTCGGTGTGACCGAGGTCGGTGCGGAAACTGCCGTGCGGGTTGCCAAGGAGGCGGGGCGCAGGCTGCCCCGCGCACAGGGTTTCGCGGCGTGGCCCGCGCAGGGTTCGCCCAAGGACGAGGGCAAGTCGTTGCGGGCGAGGATCCCCCGCGGCGCGCATGCCACGCTCGACCTGGACGGCTCGCGTCCCGACGCGGTGAGCGCGGTCGAGGAGTCCAGCCGCGGACGCCTGCCCGAACTCACCCCGATACGTGTCGGACGGATGGCGGCCACGCCCTTCGCCTTCCTGCGCGGCTCGGCCGGTCTCATGGCGTACGACCTGGCACGCACCCCCATGACCCGGATCGTCGCCCAGATCTGCGGCGACGCCCACGCGGCCAACTTCGGTCTGTACGGGGACGCGCGCGGCGACCTCGTCATCGACCTCAACGACTTCGACGAGACGGTGCCGGGCCCCTGGGAGTGGGACCTCAAGCGGCTCGCCGCCTCGCTGGTGCTCGCGGGCCGGGAGGCGGGCGCCGACGAGGACACCTGCCGCCAGGCGGCGCACGGCGCGGTGGGCTCCTACCGCCGCACCATGCGGCTGCTGGCCAAGCTCCCGGCGCTGGACGCGTGGAACGCCATCGCGGACGAGGAGCTGGTCTCCCACAGCGACGCCCACGACCTGGTCGGCACGCTGGAACGGGTCTCGGAGAAGGCGCGGGCCAACACCAGCGGGCGGTTCGCGGCGAAGTCGACCGAGCCGACCGAGGACGGCGGGCGCCGCTTCGTCGACGCCGCGCCGGTGCTGCGACGGGTGCCGGACGCGGAGGCCGCGGCCGTCGCCGGCGCCCTGGAGGAGTACCTGGACACGCTCTCCGAGGACCGCCTGCCACTGCTGGCCCGCCACGCGGTGCACGACGTGGCGTTCCGCGTCGTCGGCACGGGCAGTGTGGGCACCCGCTCCTACGTCGTCCTGCTCCTCGACCACCGCGGCGAACCCCTGGTCCTCCAGGTGAAGGAGGCCCGCCCCTCGGCGCTGCTGCCGCACCTGGTGACCGCCGGCTTCGAGGCGCCCGCCGAGGGGCACGAGGGCCGCCGGGTGGTGCTCGGGCAGAAGCGCATGCAGGTCGTCAGCGACATCCTGCTGGGCTGGACGACGGTCGAGGGCCATCCCTTCCAGGTACGGCAGTTCCGCAACCGCAAGGGCAGCGTCGACCCCGCCGCGCTCGCCGCCGACCAGATAGACGACTACGGCCGGATGACCGGCGCCCTCCTGGCCCGCGCCCACTCCCACAGCGCCGACCCGCGCCTCGTCGCCGGGTACTGCGGCAAGAACGAGGAACTGGACGAGGCGATGGCGACCTTCGCCGTCACCTACGCCGACCGCACGGAGGCGGACCACGCGGAGCTGGTGGCGGCGGTGCGGTCGGGGCGGATCGCCGCGGAGATGGGGGTCTGAGGGGCTTCGGGGGCCGGTGATGAAGTACGTCGATCTCGACGGGCGGGACGGGGACGTCACCGGCATCATCGATCCGCGGCCCTACCTCGCGCGGCTGCCCGAGCTGGCGGATGACCTGCCGCCGGGAGCCCGCGCCTTCGCCACCGACCCGGGGCACTACGACTTCTCCGGCAAGCGGTGCGTGAAGGACCTCGGGCCGGAGCGGGTGCGGCGCATCGGGGACGAGGAGATCGAGATCCGCTTCCGGCACAACTGCTGGAAGCACGACGAGGACCTGCTCGTGCGCTACGTGGGTGTCTCGCGGTTCCAGGTGGACGTCCCGGACGTCTGTGACGTGGCCGCGCTGGGCGACGTGATCCTCGACGAGGTGCTGCCGCACGAGAACGGCTGCACGCACGAGATGGCGTGCCGGGCGGGGACGCTGGTCGTCGTGTGCCGGGATCTGGTGGCGCGGTGGGTGCCGGCGGATTGTCCGGACGCGCGTGGGGGCTGACGTACGCCGTGGCGGGAGCCTCGCTGCGGGTGTGGCCTACGCTGGTCGGGTGACGACCCCGGAAGCTGAGCAGGGTGGTGTCGCCGGCGGGACGCGGGCGGTGCCCGAGGACGGTGCGGCGCGGCCCGAGGAGCGGCTGGAGCGGGCCGTGCGGGCCGCCGAGCAGGCGCTGATCGAGTACGAGATCGCGGTGGAGACCTTCCGGATCGAGGTCGAGAACTTCTCCCGGCTGCACCACCAGAAGCTCGGACCGATGTACACCCGGCTCGATGAGCTGGACGCGGAGATCGCCGAGATCAGGGCCGCCCGCAGCGGTGACCCCGAGGACCGGCGCAAGGCGGACGAGGCCCGGGCCCGGGTGATGCCGATGCCGGCCGTGGAGGAGCTGTTCCACGGCTGGATGGACGGCGACGGGCTGTTCCCGGAGGCCGCGGCGATGCTCACGGACCAGCAGGTGCGGCCCCCGCAGCGGGTGCGGCCCAGCGACGAGGCCCGCAAGCTCTACCGCGAGCTGGCCCGCAAGGCCCACCCCGACCTGGCCCAGGACGAGACCGAGCGGGCCCGGCGCGAGGAGTTCATCACCCGCGTCAACGCCGCCTACGGCCGGGGCGACGAGCCGCTGCTGCGAGAGCTCGCCGAGGAGTGGGCGGCCGGTCCCAAGCCGCCGGAGCAGCAGCCGTCGGAGAGCGAGGAGCTCTACGCCCGCCTCGAATGGCTCGCGCAGCGCAAGGAGTTGCTGACCGTCGTCGCCCGGGAGCTGGAGGAGAGCGCGATCGGCGCGATGCTGCGTCTCGCCCCGGACGACCCCGACCGGCTCCTGGAGGAGATCGCCGAGCAGCTGCTGACGCAGGTCGCCGAGCGGGAGCGGGAGCTGGTGGAGCTGCGGGGGCAGTAGCCGTCGCGGGCGGTGCGCACCCGCGGTGGCCCGGCATCGGTGACGGGCGGGCGGGGCGGCTGGGGGACGGGAGTGCTCAGGTAGCCTCGGGCTCATGAGTTTCGGAGCTGCTTTGCCCTCGGTCGACGTCGCCGGTGTGCCGGCCGACGCTCTCGTCCTGGACGTCCGTGAGGCCGACGAATGGGCCGCCGGGCATGTCGAGGGCGCACTGCACGTCCCCATGAGCGGCTTCGTGGCCCGCTTCGGCGAGGTCACCGAGGCGGTGGCCGAGGGGCGGCGCGCCTATGTGATGTGCCGCGTCGGCGGCCGTTCCGCGCAGGTCACGCAGTACCTGGTGCAGCAGGGCATCGACGCGGTGAACATCGACGGCGGCATGCTGGCCTGGGAAGGCGCGGGCCGGCCGATGGTGACGGACAACGGCTCGCCCGCCTTCGTCCTGTAACCGACCCGGGCCCCGAGGGCGCGTCAGCCCAGCGGGTGGGCCGCCAGCAGGTCACCGAGGGCGTCCTCGTGGGCCGCGGCCGAGCCGAGGGACAGCTCCAGATGCTTGGCCCAGGCGTGGTAGCGGTGCAGCGGGTAGTCGACGTCGGCGCCGAAGCCGCCGTGCAGATGCTGTGCCGTCTGCACGACCCGTCGTACGCCGTCCGCGGCCCAGATCTTGGCGACGGCCACCTCGGCGGAGACGGGCAGCGTCCCGTGCGTGCCGGAGCCCAGCCGCCAGGCGGCCTGCCACAGGGCGGCCTCCATGGCCTTCAGGTCGATGTAGCGGTCGGCGGCCTGCACGGCGACCGCCTGGAACGTGGCGACCGGGAACCCGAACTGCTCCCGCTTGCCCGTGTATGCGCTGGTCATCCGCAGCACCTGGCGACCGAGCCCGAGCGCCAGCGCACAGGTGCCGACGGTCAGCAGCCGACGCAGCGACTCCCACGCGCCGTCGGCGTCGAGGACGTCCCGCGCCGGGATCCGCGCCGACTCCAGGCGCAGTTCGCCCAGCCGCTCCCCCGTCGTGGAGAACTGCTCGGCGAGGGCCACCCCCTCACTCCCCGGCGCCACCAGCGCGAGCACCGTGTGACCCGACGCGGTGTGCGCGGGTACGGCGACGAGGTCGGCGTCGTACGCCCACGGCACCGCCGTCTGGAGTCCGTCCAGGATCCACTCGGCGCCCTCCTGCCGTGCGGTCACGGCGAGTTCGGCCGGGTCGTGGCCGGTGCGGCCGCTCGCGGCGACCGTGAGGACCACCTCACCGCGGCCCGCCCGCTCCAGCAGGGCGGACTTCAACTCCTCGCTGCCGTGAGCCTGTACGGCGGCCATGGCGGCGCTGCTCTCCAGCAGCGGCACCCGGGCCAGCACCCTCGCCGACTCGCTCAGCACCAGGCACAGGGCGACGGCGTCCAGGCCCGCCCCGCCGTGCTCGGCGTCCGGCAGCAGGCTGAGCAGGTCCGCGTCCGCGAGCTTCTTCCACAGCGCGCGGTCGAAGGTGTCGGCGACGGCGCCCACGGCGAGCGCGGGGCTGGGGACCGCGTCCGGTGCGACCCCGGCGAACACCCCGCGTGCCGCCTCGGCCGCCGCCTGCTGCTCCTCGGTGAAGGTGAAGTCCACGGTCCTGTCCTCCCGACGGCCACTGGTCTGACGGTGCGTCAAGATAGAACAGGTTCTAGAAGAAGGGAACGGG
>JABFXD010000630.1 GCA_013361925.1 Streptomyces sp.
GGTCCAGGCGGCCGGGGTGTGACCGTGGCTGCTGCCCGCCATGACTTGCTCCTCGTTGCTGTAAACGTGTCTGAGCCGGACGCTCGGGATCCATTGTTCCGCACGCGTGGGTGAGCGGTGAGCAGGGGTAGGCCTAGCGGGTCAATGCCGGGGAGTGCGGCCGACCTTCAGGGGCGCGGGGCTGTATCGATTTGCGGCTCCGCCGCGTGGGCGCGACAAGCCCCCACCGGCCCGCAGCCAGGAAACTACGCCCCCGTCGGATCCTCGCCCCGATCCAACGCCTTCCACATCTCCTCCGGCCGCTCAGGATCCACGGCCTTCGCCCGTCGAACCACCCGCGGCTCCCCATTCCGCTCATACCGTCCGGACATCGCAGGCCACAGCCGCCCGTACCGCAGCGCCAACAACCCGGCCAGCAGAATCAACGCCCCGCCGGCCACGGCGAGGTACGGCCACGCGGTGTGGCTGAGGCCGTCGACCGTCGCCGCCGCGTCGCCGGACGCGGACGCGGCCTGGTCATCGAGGGCGGAGCTGTCGGACGCGCCGAGCAGCGCCGAGACGACGATGCCGACGCCGGAGAGCGCGAGCAGCGCGGCGACCGCGAAGCGGCCGACCTTGCGGACGGCGAAGACGGCGACGAGCGCGGCGAGGCCCACTATGGCGAGGGCCGCGGGGACGCCCGTGACGTCGCTGCCGTTCGCGGTCAGCGGGAAGTCGCCGCCGGCCACCGTGGCGGTGCCCGACGACCACTGCTGGCGGGTGGCGAGCAGCGCCACGGCCGCGCCGAGGGCGCCGGCCAGCAGGGCCACGGCGAGGCTGAGGCGGCCGGCCCTGGCGGGTCCTGCGGCTTCGGAACGGGGGTGAGGAACAGCAGTCACGTACTCCACTATCGCCCGAACCCCGGGCGAACCGTCACCCGGGGTTCGTATGAGCCTCGTCCTACTTTCCCGACGAGCACCGTCCTGACTCGCCTTATCGCCCGAGCCGGTTGGCCGTGTGCACCGCGCGCAGCACCGCCGCCGCCTTGTTGCGGCACTCCTGGTCCTCGGCGACCGGGTCGGAGTCGGCGACGACCCCGGCGCCCGCCTGGACGTACGCCGTACCGTCCCTGAGCAGGGCCGTTCGGATGGCGATGGCCGTGTCGGAGTCGCCCGCGAAGTCGAGGTAGCCGACGCAGCCGCCGTACAGACCGCGCCGGGACGGCTCGAGTTCGTCGATGATCTGCATCGCGCGGGGCTTCGGCGCGCCGGAGAGGGTGCCGGCCGGGAAGCAGGCGGTGAGGACGTCGAAGGCGGTACGGCCCTCCGCCACCTTTCCGGTGACCGTCGAGACGATGTGCATCACGTGCGAGTACCGCTCGATGGACATGAAGTCGACGACCTCGACCGAGCCCGGTTCGCAGACCCGCCCCAGGTCGTTGCGGCCGAGGTCGACCAGCATGAGGTGCTCGGCGCGCTCCTTGGGGTCGGCGAGCAGTTCGTCGGCGAGGGCCTGGTCCTCCTGCGGGGTGGCCCCGCGCCAGCGGGTGCCGGCGATGGGGTGGACCATGGCCCGCCCGTCCTCGACCTTGACGAGGGCTTCGGGGGACGAGCCGACGACGTCGAAGCCGTCGAAGCGGAACAGGTACATGTACGGGGAGGGGTTGGTCGCCCGCAGGACCCGGTAGACGTCCAACGCGCTTGCCGTGCACGGCGTTTCGAAGCGCTGGGAGGGGACGACCTGGAAGGCCTCGCCCGCGCGGATGCGCTCCTTGACGTCCTCGACGGCCGCCTGGAAGTCCTCGCCGCCCCACAGCGCGGTGTACTCGGGGAGTTCGGAGGGCGGCAGCACGGCGGGCGGCTGGGCCACCGCGCGGGAGAGATCCGCCTGCATGGCGTCCAGGCGGGCCACCGCGTCGGCGTAGGCCTCGTCGACGCCGGTGTCGAGGTCGTTGTGGTTGATCGCGTTGGCGATCAGCAGGACGGAGCCCTCCCAGTGGTCCATCACGGCGAGGTCGCTGGTGAGGAGCATGGTCAGCTCGGGCAGCTGAAGGTCGTCGCGCTCGCCGGGGCCGATCTTCTCCAGGCGGCGGACGATGTCGTAGCCGAGATAGCCGACCATGCCGCCGGTGAAGGGCGGCATGCCTTCCTGGTGCGGGGTGTGCAGGGCCTCGATGGTGGCGCGCAGGGCGGCGAGCGGGTCGCCGTCGACGGGGACGCCGACCGGCGGGGCGCCGAGCCAGTGGGCCTGGCCGTCGCGCGCGGTGAGCGTCGCGGAGGAGCGGACGCCGACGAAGGAGTAGCGGGACCAGGAGCGGCCGTTCTCGGCGGACTCCAGCAGGAAGGTGCCGGGGCGCTCGGCGGCGAGCTTGCGGTAGAGCGCGACCGGGGTGTCGCCGTCGGCGAGGAGCTTGCGCGTGACCGGGATGACGCGCCGGTCGGTGGCGAGCTTGCGGAAGGTCTCGAGGTCCATGGCGGCTGACCTTACTGATCCGAGGCGGGCGAGCCGGAATCGGCGTCGCCCCGGTCCGGGCCGTCGCCGTCCTTGAGGAGCACGTCGACGTCGAAGCAGGTACGCGCTCCGGTGTGGCAGGCCGCGCCGACCTGGTCGACCTTGACCAGCACGGTGTCGGCGTCGCAGTCCAGCGCGACCGACCTGACCCACTGGAAGTGGCCGGAGGTGTCGCCCTTGACCCAGTACTCCTGGCGGCTGCGCGACCAGTAGGTGCAGCGGCCGGTGGTCAGCGTGCGATGCAGCGCCTCGTCGTCCATCCAGCCGAGCATCAGCACCTCACCGGTGTCGTACTGCTGGGCGATGGCGGGGACGAGCCCGTCGGCGCTGCGCTTGAGACGCGCGGCGATCTCGGGGTCGAGGCTGCTGGGCCGGGGGTCTCCGGTCGTGCTGGTCATGGGTGCCATTGTGCCGCGCCGCACTGACAGTGACGGCGTGGTGTCCACTGTGCGGACCCCCGGGCCGGTCGTAGGCTGACGGCATGTCGACTTTCGCCAAGCGTGAACGACTTCTGCTCGCCGATCTCCTGGAAACCGCCGGTCCCGAGGCCCCGACCCTGTGCGAGGGCTGGCGGACCCGGGACCTCGCCGCGCACGTGGTGGTGCGCGAGCGCCGCCCCGACGCCTCGGCCGGCCTCCTCATCAAGCAGCTCTCCGCCCGCCTGGACAAGGCGATGGAGGAGTTCGCGGCCAAGCCGTACGAGGAGCTGATCCAGCTGATCCGTACCGGCCCGCCGCGCTTCTCGCCGTTCCAGCTCAAGCAGCTCGACGAGGCGTCCAACACGATCGAGTTCTACGTCCACACCGAGGACGTCCGCCGGGCCCAGGAGGACTGGACGCCCCGCGAGCTCGACTCCGTCTTCCAGGACGCCCTGTGGTCCCGCCTGGAACGCACCGCCCGGCTGATGGGCCGCGGTGTCCCGACCGGTCTGGTGCTGCGCCGCCCCGACGGCCAGACGGCGGTCGCCCACCGCGGCACACCGGTCGTGACGGTGACGGGCGAGCCGTCGGAGCTACTGCTGTTCCTGTACGGCCGTCAGAGCGCCGCCAAGGTGGACCTGGACGGTGACAAGGACGCCATCACGAAGCTGCACGAGGGCAAGCAGCTGGGGATCTGAGCGCCGGCTCCAGCTATTTCGGCAGCTCGGCGCGGCGCAGGTCCCGTACGCACAGGGCCACGACCCCGCCGAGCCCGCAGACCGCCGCGCTGACGACGAACACCGGGCCCGTGCCCCACGCCCCGACGGCCGCGGCGGACAGTGGCATGCTCAGCGGCGCGAAGCCCAGGCTGACCAGGCCGGCGACGGCGCTGACCCGGCCCAGGTAGGCGGCGTCGGCCTGGGTCTGGAGCAGGGCGCCGCACATCGCGCCGCTGAGTCCGGCGAGCAGCCCGACCAGCAGGGCGGTGCCGACGGCGGCGACCAGGCTCGGCGCGAAGGCCAGCGCCCCGATCGCGACGGAGCCCGCGAGGATGGCGTACGCCGCGACCTGCCCGGCGTGCGGCAGCCGCCCGCGCACCGTCAGCAGCAGCGAGGCCAGCCCGGCGCCGACGCCGAACCCGGCGAGCACCGCCCCCATGCCGGAGGCGCCCCAGCCGCGTTCGTCGGCGAGCAGGGTCAGACCGACGTTGAGCGGGCCGACGAAGCCGAGGTCGCCGAGGGCTATGGCCAGCATCAGCGGGGCGAGGACGCGGTGCCGTCGGATGTAGCGCAGGCCGCTCACCAGGTCGCTCCAGGCGGTGCCGCGAGGGGCGTCACCGGACGTGTCGTCGGCGGGGAGCTCCCCCACGCGCACGCTGACCAGCAGCGGCACCGACACCGCGATCAGCAGCCCGGCGAGCCCGAACGCGGCCGCCGCCCCGCCCACCGCGACCCCGAGGCCGCCCAGCGGTCCGCCGACCACGCTCGCGAACCGGATCGCGAGGCCCCGCATGCCCTGCACGCGCGCGAGCTGGTCGCGTGACGTCACGCGCGCGGGGAGGGCACCCACGGCCGGCATGAACACGGCGTCGACGGTGCCGAAGACGAACGCCAGCGCGGCCAGCGGCCACAGCCCGGGGCTGGTGAGGAACAGCAGCGCCGCCACCGCGAGGACGGCCGCGCAGCGGACCACGTCG
>JABFXD010000250.1 GCA_013361925.1 Streptomyces sp.
TCACTTGTCGGTGGTGGTTGAGTGTGGCCCGCCCCACAACGCACCCGTACCGAAGGTGGGGCCTCCTCCACGTCATGCCCGAAGGGGACCCACCCATGAGAGTTGCCCGGTTCCGTCGTACGCGCCGCGCCAGCGCGGTCGCTCTCGTCTCCGCTCTGACACTGACCGCCCTGGCCGCCTGCGGCACCAGCAGCAGTGACAACGGGGACAACTCCGAGGGGAGCGGATCGAGCGACCCGTCCGCCCCGCTGGACCCCAAGACGAAGGTGACCCTCACCATCGACTGCATGCCCCCGACGGCGAAGGCGGCCGAGCTCAAGGAGTGGAAGGAGGACGTCGCCGAGTTCAACAAGACGTACCCGAACGTCACCATCGAGGGACGTTCCACCCCCGGCCAGTGCCTGGAACCGGCGCGGTTCACGGCCATGCTCAAGGCCAAGTCGCAACCGGACGTCTTCTACACCTACTTCACCGACCTGGACCAGGTCCTCTCCGAGGGCGGCGCCGCCGACATCAGCGCGTACGTCAACGACAAGACGGTGCCGCTGCTCAAGGACATCGACCCCAACGTGCTCGGGCAGCTCAAGCAGGACGGCAAGCTCTACGGCCTGCCCACGAGCAACTACACGATGGGCCTGCTGATCAACCGCAAGCTCTTCAAGCAGGCCGGCCTCGACCCCGACACCCCGCCGCGCACCTGGGACGAGGTCCGCGCCGCGGCCAAGAAGATCGCCGACCTCGGCGACGGCATCGCCGGCTTCGGCGAGTACAGCGCCGGCAACACCGGCGGCTGGCACTTCACCGCGCAGACGTACAGCCGCGGCGGCGAGATCGTCGACGCGAGCGGCAAGAAGGCCGCCTTCAACAACGACATCGGCAAGCAGGTCGCCGAGAACCTCCACGCGATGCGCTGGGAGGACGACAGCATGGGCAAGACCCAGCTGCTGAAGTGGGGAGACCTGCAGAAGCAGATCGCCACGGACAAGCTCGGCATGTTCCTCGCCGCGCCCGACGACATCGCGTACATGGTCCAGCAACTGGGCGCCCAGTACGAGAACTTCGGCATGGGGCCGATCCCCGGCGGCCAGAGCACCCTCGCCGGCGGCAACAACTACATGATCAAGAAGGGCATCTCCGGCGACAAGATCAAGGCCGCGATCGCCTGGCTCAACTTCAAGAACCTCACTGTCGGCAAGGGCCAGTTCAACTGGGAGCGAACCAAGGCCGACAAGCTCCCCGTCGGGGTCCCGCAGCCCAACTTCTGGCTGAACGAGTCCAAGACCAAGGACGACGCGGCCCGCCAGGCCAACGCCACCATGCCGGTCGCCAACTTCAAGGCGTTCATGGACAACCCGGTCCCGGGCAAGGCGGAGCCGCCGAAGGCCCAGGAGATCTACAAGGTCCTCGACAACGTGATGTCCGGCATCCTCACCAACAAGAACGCCGACATCGACAAGCTCCTGTCCACCGCCGAGTCGCAGGTCAACCAGGTCCTGGCCAACCAGTGACCGGCCGGGGCGGGGCGGCCCGACCGCGGCGGCCCCGCCCGGCAGCAGCGACGGCAGCAGACACCACTGCTGCAACGGCATCAGATACGGCCGCAGCAACGGCAGTTGAGTACCGAGGAGCGACGATGTCGGCCCCGAGCCTGACCCCGAGCAAGGCGGGACCACCCCGCCCTCCCGAGCCGCGCACCGCGGGCCCCACGGCCCCCGGCGGTTCCTTCGCCAGAAGCCTCAGACGCAACCTGACGGCCCACGGCTTCCTCATCGGAGCCGTCCTCTGCTTCCTGGTGTTCTCCTGGTATCCGATGATCCGGGAGTTCTTCCTCGCCTTCCAGAAGACCGAGAGCGGACAGACGACCTGGGTCGGCTTCGACAACCTCGAAACCGTCTTCAACGACCCGGCCTTCTGGCAGGCCTGGCGCAACACCCTGCTCTTCACCCTCCTGGCGCTGGTCCTCGGCTTCGCCGTGCCGTTCGTCGTCGCGGTGGTCATCAACGAGTTCCGGCACGGCCAGGGCTATCTGCGGCTGCTCGTCTACCTGCCCGTGATGCTGCCTCCCGTCGCCTCGGTCCTGCTCTTCAAGTACCTGTACGACCCCGGATACGGGCTCCTCAACGAGCTGTTCGGCTTCCTGCACCTGCCCGAACAGCAGTGGCTCCAGGACCCCGACCTGTCCATGCTGTCCGTCGTCATCGCCGCGACCTGGATGAACATGGGCGGCGCCACCCTGATCTACCTCGCCGCACTCCAGTCAGTACCCGGCGAACTGTACGAGGCGGCGGAACTCGACGGCGCGGGCCTCATCCGCAAGATCTGGCACGTGACCATCCCGCAGACCCGCCTCATCCTGTCGCTGATGCTGCTCATGCAGATCATCGCGACGATGCAGGTCTTCGTCGAACCCTTCCTCCTGACCGGCGGCGCCGGCCCCGAGGGGTCCACGACCACCGTCGTCTACCTCATCTACCAGTACGCCTTCAACTTCAACAACTACGGTGCCGCGGCGGCGCTCGGTCTGATGCTCCTCGTACTGCTCGCCGGATTCTCGGCGCTGTACGTCAAGCTCAGCCGCGCCGAGGACAAGTAGGCCAGGGGGAGTCCACCATGTCCACACGCACACTCATCGCGCCGGCGGTCCTCGCCAAACGCAAGGGCAAGGCGGTGTACTGGACCGTCTTCGCGCTGGTCGTCGGCGGATTCAGCCTGGTGTTCCTCGGGCCGCTCTACTGGCTGGTCTCCAGTGGCTTCAAGGACACCCAGGAGGTGATCCAGACCCCGCCCACCCTGGCGCCGCACAGCTTCACCCCGGAGAACTACAGCCGGGCCTGGGACGTCATGGACCTGTCCTCGCTGCTCTTCAACACCCTCTACTACGCGTTCGGCGCCCTCGCCTTCCAGCTCGTCCTGGACGTCGCGGCCGCGTACTCGCTGTCCAAGCTCCGTCCCGTGCTGGGCAAGGCGATCCTGGGCATGATGCTCGCCACGCTGATGATCCCGGCGACCGTCCTCGTCGTACCCCAGTACCTGACCGTTCTGGACGTGCCGATCGTGGAGCGCAACCTGCTCAACTCGCCCTGGGCGATCTGGCTGCCGTCGGTCACCAACGCGTTCAACATCTTCCTGCTCAAGCGCTTCTTCGACTCCATCCCGCAGGAACTCCTGGACGCCGCCTCCATGGACGGGGCAGGCCCGATGCGGACCCTGCGCTCCATCGTGCTGCCGATCTCCAGGCCCATCCTCGGCGTGGTGTCGATCTTCGCGGTCGTCGGAGTCTGGAAGGACTTCCTGTGGCCGATGCTCACGCTGCCCGACCCCGCCAAACAGACCCTCAACGTCGGCATCTACTCGCTGTCCAACGGCGTGCCCGTCAACGTGCTGATCGCGGCGCTGACCATCGCCTCGATACCGACCCTGCTCATCTTCCTGATCTTCCAGCGCAACATCATGAGCGGCCTGACCGCGGGAGGCCTCAAGGGCTGACGCCCACCGCACCGAACACCCCCCGATGAGCTTCGCCGCCGCCCTGTCCATCCGCCCCGCAGCAACCGGGGCGGCGGCGAGGACCTTCTTCCTGCCCGAAAGGAACGCTCTGTGGCAGCCCCTCACGCGCCCCGCACCGCCGACTGGTGGCGCGACGCCGTCATCTACCAGGTGTACCCCCGCAGTTTCGCCGACGGCGACGGCGACGGCACCGGTGACCTCGCGGGCGTCCGGGCGAGACTGCCCTACCTCGCCGAACTCGGAGTCGACGCCGTCTGGTTCACCCCGTGGTACGCCTCACCCCTCGTCGACGGCGGCTACGACGTCGCCGACTACCGCACCATCGATCCCGCCTTCGGCACCCTCGCCGAAGCCGAGAAACTGATCGCCGAGGCCGCCGCGCTCGACATCCGCGTCATCGTCGACATCGTCCCCAATCATGTCTCCGACCAGCACGTCTGGTTCCAACAGGCGCTGGCCGCAGGACCCGGCAGCGCGGAGCGGGAGCGGTTCCACTTCCGTCCCGGACGGGGCGAGAACGGTGAACTGCCCCCGAACAACTGGCCCTCCCAGTTCTCCGGACCGACCTGGACCCGGGTCCCGGACGGCGAGTGGTACCTGCACCTCTTCACCCCCGAACAGCCCGACCTCAACTGGGCCCACCCCGAGGTCCGCCAGGAGCACGAGGACGTGCTGCGCTTCTGGTTCGAGCGCGGCGTCGCCGGCGTCCGCATCGACTCCGCCGCACTGCTCGCCAAGGACCCCGCGCTCGCCGACTTCGAGGAGGGCGTCGACCCCCACCCGTACATCGACCAGGACGAGCTGCACGACGTATACCGGTCCTGGCGTGCCATCGCCGACGAGTACGGCGGGGTGTTCGTCGGCGAGGTGTGGCTGCCCGACGCCGAACGCTTCGCGCGCTACCTGCGCCCCGACGAACTGCACACCGCGTTCAACTTCAACTTCCTGTCCTGCCCCTGGGAGCCCGGCCGGCTGCGCCGCACGATCGACGACACCCTCGCCGAGCACGCCCCGGTCGGCGCGCCCGCCACCTGGGTGCTGTGCAACCACGACGTCACCCGCACCGTGACCCGCTACGGCCGTGACGACACCGG